>CALWJG010000103.1 GCA_944380945.1 uncultured Agathobaculum sp.
CGGTGGTCACGCGCACGCGCGATTCACAGCCCTGCACAAATCTTAACACCCATTTGAATTTACTTTATCCCAGCGCCATGATATAATATCGCCATCCGGCGGATGCCCCGCCAACACAAAGGAGGTATTCCCTTATGAAACGCAAACTGAAAATGGCGCTGGCCTCACTGCTGGCTGCCGCCTGCCTGACCGGTGCGGCCGGTGCGGCGAGCTTTGACTCCTCCGCCGACCGACTGAGCGACCTGGGTCTGTTCCAGGGTACGGGCGAGGGCTATGAACTCGACCGCGCGCCCACCCGCGCGGAGGCAGGCGTCATGCTGGTCCGCCTGCTGGGCGCAGAGGACGAAGCGCTGACGCTTGAATACTCCGCCCCGTTCACCGACCTCGAGGGTTGGGAAGCACCCTATGTGCAGTACCTGTACGACAACGGTCTGACCAACGGCGCAACCGAGACGACCTATGAACCGCTCGAGCCCTGCTCGGCGCAGATGTACGCGGCCTTTCTGCTGCGTGCGCTCGGCTATTCGGACGCGGCGGACGGCGACTTCACCTATGCCGGCGCGCTGGACTTCGGCCGCTCGATCGGGCTGGTGGATATCGCGAACTGCAGTGAGACAAACTTCCTGCGCGACCATGTCGCCGCTATGAGCCTGACCGCGCTGCACACGGCGGTCAAGGGCGACGCCGATACCAATCTGCTTGAAAAGCTGGTGGACGACGGCGCGGTGGACACTGAAGCGGCTGCTGATATGCTCGACTTTTTCGCAAGCTATGATAGCTACACCGCGGCAGTCGCGAATATGAACAAGCAGAGCCGCATGGACGTGTCGGTCGATATGACGGCGGACGTATCCATGTCCGGCCAGTCCGTGATGCAGCTGTCCATGCCCATGGAGATGCAGATGGCCATGGATCTGGACGACCTTGACCAGTCGCAGATCGCGGCCGCTGCGTCCATGACCATGACAGTCGACGAGGCGCTTGTGGAAGAGGGCGAGGCCAGCGTGACCGATCTGCCGGTCAGCTATTACTATACCGACGGTGTCTACTACATGGACATGGACGGACAGAAAATCAAGATGGCGCTGTCATTTGACGAAGCGCTCGCCCAGATGGGCGGCATGGATGCCATGAAGTCCACTGAGCCCATCTGCCTGATCGACTCGATCGAGACTGCGGGCGACACCATCACCATCACCTATTCCGGCGAGGGCATGAGCGCATTGGTGGACAGCATGCTCGCCAGCATGGGCATGGAAGCCGAGGGCATGGAAATGCAGCTGGGCGACATGACCTACACCGTGCAGCTCAAGGATGGTGTAGTCACCTCCATGCAGATCGCCATGCAGGCCGCCATGGAAGCCGAGGGCGTTCCCATGACCATGGATATGGCGATGGAAATGACGGTCAATGCCACGGGCGACGACGTCGCGGTCTCCATCCCGGATGATCTCACCGGCTATACCGATCTGGAGGATCTGATGCAGGCGGAGGCGTAATCCCTTATAACAGCACAGCAAAAGCCGCTCCCTTTCGGAAGCGGCTTTTCGCTTGTCGGAAGAGTTCCCGCGTTTGCAAGGCGAAAACCGCCACAAAAAAGCCGCCCCCTTTCGGAGACGGCTCCTGTTTTCCCGCGGCAGGCTTATTTCTGCCGCACCACCAGATGCGGATACGCGATGTCCACGCCCGCGTCCGCGTAGATGCGCAGGATGTTCTCCTGCACCGCGCACTTGACCGCAAAGGCGGTGCCGTTGTCCCGCGCCCAGATCGAGGCGCGCAGGGTGACCGCGCTCTCCGCGAGCGCGAGCACCACGACCTGCACCGCAGGCGCGCCCGCGGCCTTCTGCTCGGGCGTGCGGGTGTCCAGATAGTCGGGCTGGCGGGCGATCTCGTCCGCGAGCAGCTGCTTGGCCAGCGCGATGTCGGATTCGTACGTCACGCCGATCTCGAGGAAGGTGCACACGCGGCTGTCCGTATAGTCGGCGTTTTCGACCACCGAGCTGTTCATCACGCTGTTGGGCACGATCACGCGCTTGTTCTCCCAGGTGCGGATGGCGGTGTGGCGCAGGGTGATCTCCTCGACCACGCCCGAGATGTCGTTATCCACGCAGCGCACCACGTCCCCGATCACAAAGGGCTTGAACGCCAGAATCATCAGCCCGCTGGCCAGGCTGCGCAGCGCCGCCGGCGCAGCAAGGCCGCCGACCAGGGCGAGCACGCCGCCTGCGGCGAGCAGCCTGTTGACGCCCGCGGACAGCGCGGGGATGCCGGACACGAGCACGGAAAAGCCCGCGAAATACACCGCCGCGACCGCCAGATACCGGCAGAACGCGAGGATGGTCGCGCTGCCGGTGCTGCCCGCGCGCTTCTGGCGCTCGGTCACGCGGCGCAGCACGCGGCTGACCAGCCGCGCGCAGATCACCGTGACAGCCGCGGTGACGGCGAGGAACAGCAGGTTCATGGCGATGCCGGGCAGCTTGTCTGCCAGCGCGGTTTGCAGCCAATCGGACATGGGCGGGCTCCTTTCTCCCCGGGGTTACAGGGGCTTATGCGATCAGTACGCGATGCCCCAGACCACCATCTTGCTGGCGGGCTTGCCGCACACCGGGCACACATCCGCGATGTGCTCCTGCTCGAACGGCATGCAGCGGCTGGGCATGCCGGTCTCCTCCTTGATCTTCTCCTCGCACGCGCGGTCGCCGCACCACATGGACTTGACAAAGCCGATGTGGTCCTTCAGGATGTCCTTCATCTCGTCCAGGCTCTTCGCGGTGTAGGTGTGCTCCTCGCGGTTGCGGAGCGCCTTGTCGAACAGCGCCTGCTGGATGTCGTCCAGCAGCGGCTGGACAGCGCAGGCAAGGTCCTCGAACTTCACGACCGTCTTTTCGCGGGTGTCGCGGCGCACGAGCACGCACTGGCCCTGCTCGATGTCGCGCGGGCCGACCTCGAGGCGCAGCGGCACGCCCTTCATCTCATACTCGGCGAACTTCCAGCCGGGGCTGTTCTCGGACAGGTCGATCTTCGCGCGGATGCCCGCGGCCTTGACCGTCTCGAGCAGCTCCTCGGCCTTTTCGGTCACGCCCGGCTTGTGGCTCGCCACCGGGATGACCACCAGCTGGATGGGCGCGATGCGCGGCGGCAGGACAAGGCCCTCGTTGTCGCCGTGGGTCATGATGATCGCGCCGATCAGGCGGGTGGACACGCCCCACGAGGTCTGCTCCATGTACTGCAGGGTGTTGTTCTTATCCGTGTAGGTCATGTCGAACGCCTTGGCAAAGCCGTTGCCGAAGTAGTGGCTCGTGCCGGACTGCAGCGCCTTGCCGTCGTGCATCATGGCCTCGATGGTGTAGGTCTTTTCCGCGCCCGCAAAGCGCTCCTTCTCGGTCTTTTCGCCCTTGAGCACCGGGATGGCGAGGTATTCCTCGCAGAAGGTCGCGTAGATGTTCAGCATGCGCAGGGTCTCCTCCATCGCCTCCTCCGCGGTGGCGTGGACGGTGTGGCCCTCCTGCCACCAGAACTCGCGGGAGCGCAGGAAGGGGCGGGTGGTCTTTTCCCACCGGACGACCGAGCACCACTGGTTGTAGAGTTTGGGCAGGTCGCGCCACGAGCGGACGGTCTTGGCGTAGTGCTCGCAGAACAGGGTCTCCGAGGTCGGGCGCACGCACAGGCGCTCCTCCAGCTTCTCCGAGCCGCCGTGGGTCACCCACGCGACCTCGGGCGCGAAGCCCTCGACATGGTCCTTCTCCTTCTGCAGCAGGCTCTCCGGGATGAAGATCGGCATGGCGACGTTTTCATGCCCGGTCGCCTTGAACATGCCGTCCAGCACATGCTGGATGTTCTCCCACAGCGCCTGCGCGTACGGCCGCATGACCACGCAGCCCTTGACCGAGGAATAGTCGATCATCTCGGCCTTTTTGACGATGTCCGTATACCACTGCGCGAAGTCCACGTCCATGGACGTGATCTCGCTGACCAGCTTTTTCTTATCTGCCATTGGTAATTCACCTTTCCTGATCTGGGTTATATCCCGTTTCCGAGCATACTCTTGTGCGGGCGCCCATCGCCATGGGCGGGGCTATCGCCGGATCGATCGGCCGAACCCGTAGGGCGCGACGACCCGGCGCGCCCTCTTGGCGTATTCGCCCGGCAGAGCGCACAGAAACGGCGCGGGCGCAGGGAGCGCCCCTTGCAAAGCCGCGCAGGCCCTTACCGCAGCTTCTCCTTGACCTCGTAGCTGAGCTTCTCGACGAACTCGGCCAGCTCCATCGGCGTGGTCTCGCCGGTCTTGCGCTCGCGCACCGAGATGATGCCCTTTTCCTCGTCCTTGTCGCCGATGACGACCATGTAGGGCACCTTGTGCACCTGCGCCTCGCGGATCTTGTAGCCGATCTTCTCGTTGCGGTCGTCCATGGTCACGCGGAAGCCCGCGTCGGTCAGCTGCTTTACGACCTCCTCCGCGCAGGGCACGTTGCGGTCGGTCATGGGCATGATGCGCACCTGCTCGGGCGCGAGCCAGGTCGGGAACGCGCCGCCGAAGTGCTCGGTGATGACGCCGATGAAGCGCTCGATCGAGCCCAGCACCACGCGGTGGATCATGATCGGGCGGTGCTTCTCGCCGTCCGCGCCGATATACTCGAGCTCAAAGCGCTCGGGCAGCTGGCTGTCCAGCTGGATGGTGCCGCACTGCCAGGTGCGGCCGAGCGAATCGGCGAGGTGGAAGTCCAGCTTGGGGCCGTAGAACGCGCCGTCGCCCTCGTTGATGACATAGTCCTTGCCCATCTCGGTGATGGCTTCCTTGAGGATGTCCTGATTGTGCTCCCACTGCTCGACCGTGCCGATGTGGTCCTCCGGCATGGTGGACAGCTCGATCGTGTAGCTCAGGCCGAAGACCGAGTAGACCTCGTCAAACAGCTTGACCACGTTCTTGATCTCGTCCTTCATCTGCTCCGGGGTCATGAAGATGTGCGCGTCGTCCTGCGTGAAGCAGCGCACGCGGAACAGGCCGTGCAGCGCGCCCGAAAGCTCGTGGCGGTGCACCAGACCCAGCTCGCCCACGCGCAGCGGCAGCTCGCGGTAGGAGTGCGGCTGGGACTTGTAGACCAGCATGCCGCCCGGGCAGTTCATGGGCTTGATGGCGAAGTCCTCGTCGTCAATGACCGTGGTGTACATATTCTCCTTGTAGTGGTCCCAGTGGCCCGAGCGCTCCCACAGCTTGCGGGACAGGATGACCGGGGTGGAGACCTCGACATAGCCGTAGCGCTTGTGCACCTCGCGCCAGTAGTCGATCAGGGTGTTCTTGAGCGTCATGCCGTTCGGGAGGAAGAACGGGAAGCCCGGGCCCTCCTCGGTCAGCATGAACAGGCCGAGCTCCTTGCCCAGACGGCGGTGGTCGCGCTTCTTGGCCTCCTCGAGCATGTTCAGATAGGCGTCCAGCTCGTCCTTCTTGGGGAAGGCGGTGCCGTAGATGCGCTGGAGCATCTTGTTCTTGGAGTCGCCGCGCCAGTACGCGCCGGTGACGTTCATCAGCTTGATGCCGTTGCCCTTGACGCGGCCGGTGGAGTCCAGATGCGGGCCCGCGCACAGGTCGGTGAACTCGCCCTGCTTGTAGAACGAAATGGTCGCGTCCTCGGGCAGGTCGTCGATCAGCTGCACCTTGTAGGGCTCGTCCTTTTCCTCCATCAGCCGGCGCGCCTCGTCGCGCGGCAGCTCAAAGCGCTCGAGCTTGAGCTTCTCCTTGCAGATCTTGCGCATCTCGGCCTCGAGGGCGTCCAGATCCTCCTGCGTGAAGGAGAAGGGCGCGTCGAAATCGTAGTAGAAGCCGTTTTCGATCGACGGGCCGATGGCGAGCTTGACCTCGGGATGCAGGCGCTTGACCGCCTGCGCGAGGATGTGGGATACCGTGTGACGGTAGGTGTCGCGGTATTCCGGGTTTTCAAACGTGTACTTGTTGTCTTCGGACATGATATATAGCCTCCTTGATGGATGGTTTTACA
>CALWJG010000104.1 GCA_944380945.1 uncultured Agathobaculum sp.
TCTCCAATATTATTCACTCTCTTTGGAAGAAGGGGCCGTCCGGACGGGCGGTCCCTTCTTCTATCTGTGCGCGCCTGAGGCACGGGAACATGGCGGCAAACAAAAAACGGCTGAGGAGACTCAGCCGTTTTTCTGTTCTGCAAAATAGTCGCGCGTTTCGCTGATGTTCTGCTCGATCGCCGCGCGCAGCGCCTCGGCCGATTCAAACTGCATCTCCGGCCGGAGGAATTTGTACAGCTCCACATGGATCATCTTGCCGTACAGGTCGCCCGCAAAGTCGAGCAGGTGCGGCTCGATGGTCGGCGCGCCGCCGTCGACGAACGTGGGCTTGACGCCGATGTTGGTCGCCGCGACATAGCGCTTGTCCCCCACCAGCACGCGGGTGGCGTACACGCCGTAGGGCGGCAGCGCCATCTCGGGCGGCAGGGCGAGGTTGACCGTCGGCACGCGGAGCACGCTCGTGCCCACGCGGCGGCCGTGCTCGACCACGCCGGTCACGGTGTATGGATGGCCGAGGAAACGCGCCGCGCCCTCCATATCGCCCTGCGAGATCAGCTGGCGGATATAGGTGGAGGAGACCACGATGCCGTCCACCTTGACGTCCTCGATGCAGTCGTAGCCGATGCCGGCCTTTTCACATTCGGCGGCCATGCCCTCGGCGTTGCCCTGCCCCTTGTAGCCGAAGCGGTTGTTGCGGCCGGAGATGATCCAGCGCGCGCCAAACCGGCCGATCAGCATCTTGTGGATGAAATCGCGCCAGTCCATGTGCTGCATCTGCTCGTTAAAGTGGCCGAAGATGACCTCGTCCACCCCGCCGAGCTGCTTGATCTCCTCGCGGCGGTAGGCGTTGGCGGTGAGCAGCGGCACCTGCCGCCCGAGCACCACCGAATCCGGGTGCACGTCAAACGTGAACACCGCGCTTGTGCCGCCGATCTGGCGGGCGCGCTCGACCGCGCGCGCCATCAACGCCTGATGGCCCAGATGCACGCCGTCAAAATAGCCCAGCGCGATCGCGCGCGGCTTTTGAAATTCCTGCATAGGGTTCGCCCCCCTTATAAAATGAAACACGGAGGATGGAACATGCCTGATGCGCCGGCATGTCCCCTGCCCCACGGTTGATTGGTCTCTGTTACCGGAAGTTTTTGTACACAAACAGGCCGAGGCCGCCCTTGTCGAGCGCACGCACCTGCCCGAGCAGCGCAAAGCGTCCCGCGTGGTACACGCGGCACAGCGCGCCCTCGGTCTCCGGCAAGCCGCGCGCCTGCCGCGGGAACACCACCGCGCCGCGCGCGATGCGCTCCGCGCCCTCATCGGTCAGCTGCACGGCCGGATGCTCCAAAAACAGGCTGTCCACCGGCAGCAGAAGCTGCTGCACCGCGCCGTCCTGCATCGCCCGCTCGACCGCCTCAAAGCTGCGGCACTGGTCGAGCGCATACGCGCCCGAGCGGGTGCGGACCAGGCTGTGCATGACGGCGAGCGTACCCAGCCGTTCGCCCAGATCGTGCACCAGCGTGCGCACATAGGTGCCCTTGCTCACGACAAGGCGGAGCGTACCCTTCTGCGCAGCCTCGTCAAAATCGATCAGCTCGATCGCGTGGACGGTGATATCGCGCGCCGGGCGCTCGACCTCCTGCCCCTTGCGGGCGAGGTCGTACAGCTTTCTGCCGTTTACCTTGACTGCGGAATACATGGGCGGCACCTGCTGCTGCGGGCCGAGAAAGCCCGCCGCCACCCGCTCGACCGCGTCCCGAGCGGCGGTCCGGCCGCTGGTGCGAAGCGTCTCGCCGGTCACGTCCTGCGTGTCCGTGCAATAGCCGAGCGTAAAGCCTGCGACATACTCCTTGTCCTGCGCGGCGGCAAAGTCAGCCGCCTTGGTCGCGCCGCCGACGAACACCGGCAGCACGCCGGTCGCCAGCGGGTCAAGCGTGCCGCCGTGGCCGATTTTGCGCGTGTGCAGGATGCCGCGCAGCTTGGCCACCACATCGTGCGAGGTGAAGCCCTGCGGCTTGTCCATCAGCAGGATGCCGGTCAGGTCACTGCTGTTTTGCATGGTACTGCTCCTGCGCGGCGCGCAGGATGGCCGCCTTGGCCTCCTCCATGCCGCAGTCAAAGCTCGCGCCGGCCGCGCGGATGTGCCCGCCGCCGCCGCATTTTTTGCAGATGGCCGCCGCGTCCATCTCCTTGGTCGTGCGGACCGAGACCTTGACCGTCCGGTCCGCATTCTCGGTCAGCGTGATGCCGATCTGCACGCCCTCGATCTGCCGCGTGGCCGAGGCGATCGAGTCCAAATCGTCCATGTCCGCGCCCGTGCGGTCGATGTCCGTGCGCCAGAGCAGCGCGACCGCGATCGCGCCGTCCTCGTAAAACTCCATGGTGTCGAAGATGATGCGCTCCATCTGGAAGCGCGCCATGGTCTTGGTCTCAAACAGCGCGCGGTTGATCTCGCCGCCGTCGATGCCCGCGGTCAGGCAGGCCGCCGCGACCGCATGGCTGTGCGCCGTCGTGTTGGAGAACTTGAAGCAGCCCGTATCGGTCGACACGCCGATATAGATGCACTCGGCGATGTCGGTGGTGAACTTCGCGCCCAGCGCCATGATCACGTCGTACAGCACCTCGGCGCAGCCGCCCGCATCCGGCCGGATGAGGTTGCGCTTGCCGAAGCCGTCGTTCGAGCGGTGGTGGTCGATCACCAGATCCACCCGGCCCTTGTAGGGCGCGGCCGGGTCCGGGAACAGCTTTTCCTCCGCGATGTCGGTCGATACCACAAAGCCCGGCGCAAAGCCCGCCGGCGGATAGTACGGCACGATCAGCGGCGCATAGCGCCGGGTGATCTCGGGATTTTCGTGGATATAGGCGTTTTTGCCGATCTGGCGCAGCGCGCGGCAGAGCGCGCCCGCGCAGCCCGCCGTATCGCCGTCCGGCCGGCGGTGGGTCAGGATGAGGATATCGTCCGCCGCCTGCAGGGCGGCGGCAGCGCCCGCAACGTCAACCGTCATTCGGCGTCCTCCCCTCCGAGCTTGCCGTCGTTCTTCAGCTCATGCAGCACTTCCGCAATGTGCGCGCCGTGGGTGATCGAGTTATCCAGCTCGAACACAAGCTCGGGCGCATAGCGCAGCTGCACCTTGTGCCCGACCTCGCGCCGCAGCCAGCCCGCGGCGGATTTCAGGCCCTTCATGACCTCCTTGGCCTGCGCTTCGCTGCCCAGCACCGAGATATAGCACTTGGCGTAGCGCAGGTCGTTCGTGACCTCACAGTGCACGACCGAGACCAGCCCGCTCTGCACGCGCGGGTCCTTGACCGAGCGCATCGCCTCGGCCAGCGCCTTCATCACTTCTTCCGAAATACGGTCGATTCGTGTAGACATCTTTATTCCTCCTTTAATGAGGATCGGTAAATTGGCGGTGCGCCTGCGCGCGCCGCGTTCATTCCGCTTTCTCGCCAGAGAAAGCGCAAAAAGCCGCGACATGTGCGTGGCTTTTTGCACAGGTGCGGCAAAAGTTTCGCGTGTCGGAACTTTTGCCGCCTGCGCCGTGTCCGTGCCCAGCGCGGCACGGCGCCCTCGTTTGAAAGCGTGCTTTCAAACGAAACCCGTTAGGGTTTTACTTCCTCCATCACGAAGCATTCGATGATATCCTGCTCCTTGATGTCGTTGTAATTCTCGATGCTCATGCCGCACTCGTAGCCCGAGGCGACCTCCTTGACGTCGTCCTTGAAGCGCTTGAGCGTGTTGAGGTGGCCCTCGTGGAACACGATGCCGTCACGCACCACGCGCACCTCGGCGTTGCGGCGGATGGTGCCGTCCTGCACATAGCAGCCGGCGACCGCGCCCGCGCCCGTGATCTTGAACACCTGACGCACCTCGGCGTGGCCGAGCACGACTTCCTTGAACTTGGGCTCGAGCATGCCCTTCATGGCCTGCTCCATCTCCTCGATGCAGTCGTAGATGACGCGGTACATGCGCATATCCACGCCCTGCTGATGGGCCGAATCGGTGGCCACGCGGTCAGGACGCACGTTGAAGCCCACGATGATCGCGCCCGAGGCCGCCGCCAGCATGACGTCGGACTCGTTGATCGCGCCGACCGCGCCGTGGATGACCTTGACGCGCACCTCGTCGTTCGAGAGCTTTTCGAGCGACGCGCGGATGGCCTCGACCGAGCCCTGTACGTCCGCCTTGACGATGATGTTCAGTTCCTTCATCTCGCCCTCCTGAATGGAGGCGAACAGGTTGTCGAGCGTGACCTTGTGGAACTGCTTGTTGCGCTCTTCCTTTTCCTTGTCCTTGCGCTGCTCGACCAGCTCGCGCGCCATCTTTTCGTCGTCTACCGCGTCAAAGATGTCGCCCGCGCCCGGCACCTCGGCCAGACCGATGATCTCGACCGGCACGGACGGGCCGGCCTGCTGGATCTTTCTGCCGTCGTCGTTGGTCATGGCGCGCACACGGCCGACCGCCGTGCCCGCGATGACCGTATCGCCGGTGTGCAGCGTGCCGTTCTGCACGAGCAGCGTCGCCACCGGGCCGCGGCCCTTGTCGAGCTTGGCCTCGATGACCGTGCCGTGCGCCTTGCGGTTGGGGTTGGCCTTGAGGTCCGCGACCTCGGCGGTCAGCAGCACCATTTCGAGCAGGTTCTCAATGCCCTGGCCGAACTTGGCCGAGATCTGGCAGACGATCGTATCGCCGCCCCACTCCTCGGGCACGATCTCGTACTCGGTCAGCTGCTGGAGCACGCGGTCCGGGTTGGCGCCCGGCTTGTCGATCTTGTTGACCGCCACGATGATCGGCACGCCCGCCGCCTTGGCGTGGTTGATCGCCTCGATGGTCTGCGGCATGACGCCGTCGTCCGCCGCAACGACCAGGATCGCGATATCGGTCACCTGCGCGCCGCGGGCGCGCATGGACGTGAACGCCGCGTGGCCCGGGGTGTCCAGGAAGGTGATCTGCTTGTCGTTTATCTTGACGCGGTACGCGCCGATGTGCTGGGTGATGCCGCCGGCCTCGCCCTCGGTGACCTTGGTCTTGCGGATCGCGTCCAGCAGCGAGGTCTTGCCGTGGTCGACGTGGCCCATGACCACCACGACCGGATCGCGCGGCATGAGATCCTCCTCGCGGTCCTCGCGCTCGTCAAACAGCTGCTCCTCGATCGTGACATGGACTTCCTTCTCGACCTTGCAGCCCATCTCCTCTGCGACGATGGCCGCGGTGTCGAAATCGATGATCTCGGACACGGATGCCATCACGCCCAGCTTGATCAGGCCCTTGACCACGTCCGCCGCGGTGCGCTTCATGCGGGAGGCCAGCTCGCCGACCGAGATCTCGTCCGGGATCATGACCTTGACCGGGATCTTCTTGAGCGCGGCCATCTGCTGCTGGCGCTGCAGGCGCTTCATCTTCTCCTGCTCCTCCTGACGGCGCTTGCTGCCGAAGGGCTTGGAGCGCTGCTCGGACTTTTTGGTCAGCTTCTGCTTCTTCGGGCCGCGGGACTCCATGCGCTCGGCCTTGGCGTCGACCAGCTTATCGACGTGGTCGTCGTACTTGGCGAGGTTGACGTCGCCCGCGCCGCGGGTGTCGATGCGGTGCACCTGCTTGACCTTGCTCTGCGCGGGCTGGGCCGGCTTGTCGCCCTTGGCCTCCGCCTTGCCCGCTGCCGCGGACGGCTGCGCGGCTTCCGCCTTGGCCTGCTGCGGCTTTTCCGCGGCGGGCTGCTCGGCCGGCTGGCGCGCCGCCTGCTGGGCGCTGAGCGTCTCCTCGATATTATCCACCTGATGGTGCTGCGTCATGTATTCAAAAATGACGGACAGCTCCTGATCGCCCAGCACCTGCATGTGGTTCTTGGGCGTGGTGCAGTATTCGGTCAGGATCTCGGTGATCGCCTTGGTGGAGACGCCGAAGTCCTTGGCGACCTCATGCACGCGGTATTTATTCTCTATTGCCATGGGCAACTCCTCCTATACACTGTTCTTCGATGCGGCCGTAC
>CALWJG010000105.1 GCA_944380945.1 uncultured Agathobaculum sp.
AACCGCTGCTTGCACTGGTACACCAGATCGAGGTAGCTCATCGCGGGCTTGATCATCAGGATGTCCGCGCCCTCCTGCACGTCGAGCGCGCATTCGCGCATGGCCTCGCGGCCGTTGTGCCAGTCCATCTGATAGGAGCGGCGGTCGCCGAACGACGGGGCCGAGCCCGCCGCATCGCGGAACGGACCGTAGAAGAAGGAGGCGTACTTGGCCGCGTACGACATGATCGGCACGTTGACGAAGCCCGCCTGATCGAGCGCTTCGCGGATCGCCGCCACGCGGCCGTCCATCATGTCCGAGGGGGCGACCATGTCCGCGCCCGCCTTCGCGTGGCTGACCGCGATCTGCGCCAGCCGCGCGATGGTCTGGTCGTTGTCCACATAGTCGCCGCACAGGATGCCGCAGTGGCCGTGCGAGGTGTATTCGCACATGCACACGTCGGTGACGACATACATCTCCGGGTCGAGCGCCTTGATCTTGCGGATGCCCTGCTGGACGATGCCGTCCTCCGCCCAGGCGCCCGAGCCGATCTCGTCCTTGTCCCGGGGCAGGCCGAACAGGATGACGCGGGACACGCCGTGTTCGTGCGCGCGCTCGACCATGCGGCCAAGCTCATCGGGCGAATAGTGGTACTGGCCGGGCAGCGAGGGGATCTCCTCGTAGATGTTTTCGCCCTCGGCGACAAAGATCGGCCAGATCAGGCTTTCGGGGGAAATGCGCGTTTCGCGCACGAGCTTGCGCAGGCCCGCCGAAGTGCGCAGGCGGCGGGGACGGATGGTATCGTTAAACATATTATGATTCCTCCAATAAACAGGCAATCATCGCATCTATGGTTGCGTTTTCTGCAATTTTGACATTCATATGATACTTGCGGGCGGCCTGTGCGGTCTGCTCGCCGATGCACAGCGCGGTAAAGCCGGTGTAATCCGCCGCGCCCACGGCCTGCACAAAGCCCTCGACCGTGGACATGCTGGTAAAGGTCACGACATCTGCCGCGCCCGCCTCCAGCATGGCGCGCAGCGCGTCCGCCTTGGCGCAGCGGTATGCGGTGTCGTACAGCGGCACGTCGGTGACGGCCACGCCCGCGGCTTTCAGCTTCTCGGGCAAGATCTGCCCGCCTGCCGCCGCGCGCAGCAGCAGCGCCGCGCCGCCCTGCGGCAGGGCTTCGAGCAGCGCGTCCGCGAGGTGTTCCCCGTCGTACTGCGCGGGGACGAGGTCGGCCGCAAGGCCGTAACCCGCCAGCGCGTCCGCAGTGCCGCGGCCGATCGCCGCGAGGCGCATGCCGTACAGCGCGCGCAGGTCGCGCCCGAGCCGGTGCAGCGCATGCACCGCCGCGTGCACGCCCGCCGGGCTGGTGAACACCGCCCAGTCATGGCGCTGCGCGAGCGCGTCCGCGAGCGGCTGCACGTCTTCCCGCTCTACCGTCTCGATGCACGGCGCTTCGACCACCTGCGCGCCCAGCGCGCGCAGACGCGCCGCCAGCGTGCCCGCCCGCTCGCGCGGCCGGGTCACGACGACCGTTTTGCCGTGCAGCGGCAGGGGCGTGAACCAGTCCAGCCTGCCGCTCAGCGTGCACACCCGCCCCACAATGATGAGCGCCGGGCTTTTCAGCCCCGCTGCGCGCACCTGCGGCGCGAGGTCGGACACGGTCGCCACCACCTTGCGCTGCGTGCCGCGCGTGCCGTTTTCGATCACGGCCGCGGGCATGTCGGGCGCGATGTGCGCCGCGAGCAGGCCGTCCATGACCTGCTCGAGCGCAGTCAGGCCCATGAGGAACACCAGCGTGCCGTCCAGCCGCACCAGGCTGTCAAAGTCGATGTGCAGCGGCTTGCCCGCGCGGGCGTGCGCGGTGATGATGTGCACGGACGAGCAGAAATCGCGGTGCGTGACCGGGATGCCCGCGAACGCGGGCGCGGCCAGCGCGCTCGTCACGCCCGGGATGACCGCAAACGGCACATTGTTTTCCAGCAGGTATTCGCACTCCTCGCCGCCGCGGCCGAACAGGTAGCAGTCGCCGCCCTTGAGGCGCACGACCTGCTTGCCCGCCTTCGCCAGCTGCACGAGGATCTCGTTGATCTGATCCTGCGGCACGGGGTGATGGTTGTTTTCCTTGCCGACGTTGACGCGCTCGGCCCCCTCCGGGATCAGGCCGAGGATGTCCTCATCCACCAGCCGGTCGTATACGACCGCGTCCGCGCGGGCGATGGCCTGCGCGCCTGCGATGGTCAGCAGGCCGCGGCCGCCGGGTCCCGCACCGACCAGCGTTACCTTTCCTGTCATAGCTCTCCCTCCGCCTGTCTTTTGAGCTGCAAAGCCAGCGTGCGGCCGAGCGAGGCCGCTTCGCGCCGCGCCCCTGTGACCGCGCCGCGCGCGGACCGGGTCTCGTCCTCCGAGACATACAGCCCGCGCAGATGGAGCACCTCGCCGTCCGTCTCGGCATAGGCCGCGACCGGCGCGAAGCACCCGCCGCCGAGCGTTTTGACGAACGACCGCTCGGCGGCTGCGCAGTCGCGCGCGTCCGCGTCGTCCAGCACGCGCACCGCGCCCTCCAGCTCGCCCGCGCGTCCCTGCACGGCTAAAATCGCCTGTCCCGCCGCGGGGATGATCTCCTCGGGCGAAAAATACCGGCTGATGCGGTTTTGCAGGCCCAGCCGGTTGAGCCCCGCCGCCGCGAGCACGAGCGCGCCGTACTCCCCGCGCTCGAGCTTTGCAAGCCGCGTCTGCACGTTGCCGCGCACGGGCCGCACCTCGATCTCCGGGAAGAGCGTTTGCAGCTGCACCCGCCGCCGGGCGGACGAGCAGCCGATGGGCTTGGTTTTGTCCCACTCGCCGCTCTCGGGCAGCACGAGCGCGTCGCGCGCGTCCTCGCGCCGGGTGTAGGCCACGAGCGGCAGCCCCTCCGGCTGCTCCATGGGCACGTCCTTTAAGCTGTGTACGGTCAGGTCGACCCGCCCTTCCGCGAGCGCGCGGTCGAGCTCCTTGACGAACAGCCCCTTGCCGCCGACCTGATCGAGCGTTTTGTCCAGGATCATGTCGCCCAGCGTCTTCATGGTGATGAGTTCGCAGTCCCCGAGCGCGCGGCAGACCTCCTCGGCCTGCACGACCGCGAGCCGGCTGTCCCGGCTTCCCACTTTGATCATGTCAATTCCTCCAATACCGCGCGGATGCGCTTTGCTGCGGCGGCGGTTTTTCCATGCGCCGCCCCGCGCGACACCACGCCCGCGGTCAATCCCCCGCCCTCGCACACGGCAGGGAAGAAAAAGGTGGATTCCGCCGCGCAGTCCGCGACGCTGCACGGGATGCCCTTTGTTTCGCAGTCCTGCGCAATGCGGTGGTTGACCGCGCGGTCGTCCGTCGCCGCGACTGCCAGAAAAGCCCCCGAAAGATCGCTTTTCTCGTAGCCGCGGCAGTGGGTCAGGCCGACGCCCGCCTTGTCCTCGGGCGCGATGACTACCACCTCCGCACCGAAGCGCTGCAGTACCCCGATGCGCCGCGCGGCGATCTTGCCCGCGCCGCATACCACGCATTTTTTCCCTGCAAGCGATACGAACAGCGGAAAGCGCGGCAGCGCCTCCTCCTGCCGGGTGGGTTCGCTCAGCCCGAGCCGTTCCGCGAGATAGGCCTGCATCTCTTCGAGCGTGCGGCCGGACTCCTCCTGCGGCCGCGCGATGACCAGCACGGCCGCGCCCACCGCGCGCGCGGCGGACAGCTTTTCCGCGAACCCGCCGGCCGCGCCCGTGTCCTTGGTGACCAGGATATCCGCGCCCGTCTGCCGCAGGAGCGCCGCGTTCATCTCATGCGTAAACGGGCCCTGCATGGCGATCACCTGCGCGCCCGCAAAGCCGAGCGCCTCGCACTTTTGCAGCACGGACGCGGTCGGCAGCACGCGCGGATACAGGCGCTCCCGCCAGTTTTCAACCGCCGTGTAGGCCTCCAGCTCCTTGCTGCCCGTGGTCAGCAGCACCCGTCCCGGATGCGCGTTCAGCCACGCGACCGCCGCCGCCGTGTCCGGCACGGTCTCGACCGCGCCGCCGTCCACCGCCGGACGGAGCAGGCGCTCATACTGCGCGCCGGTTTGGACGCAGGCCGCGCGCAGGTTGTCGGTCACGGCCGCGGCATAAGGGTGGGTCGCATCGATGAGCAGCGTGTCCGCGTCCAGCTGCGCGGCGATCTGCGCCGTGTCCAGCCGTCCCTCATGCACGGTGACGCCGGGCAGCGGCTCCATGACCGCCGCGCCGTATTCGGTGGCGACAAAGGCCTCCGCCCGCGCGCCGCGCGCGGACAGGAACCGGCACAGCGCGTGCCCCTCGCTCGTGCCGGAGAAGATCACCAGCTTCATACGCCCCGGTACCCCCGCGGCGTGACCATGCGGCCGTTCACCACGCGCGTGCGGCTGTTGCCGACAAACACGGTGGTCAGCATGTCGACCGCGGTATCCCGCAGCGCGCCGAGCGTGGTCAGGGTGTATGCCTCGCCTTCGCGGCCGATGTTGCGCACCAGACCGCACACGGTCTCGGGCGCGGCGGTCTCGAGCAGGATGTCGCACGCGCGCTGCAGATGGCCGGTGCGCTTTTTGCTCGCCGGATTGTACAGCGCGATGCAGAAATCGCCCTGCGCCGCGCCGCGCAGGCGCTGCTCGATGACCTCCCACGGGGTGAGCAGGTCGGAGAGCGACACGCAGGCAAAATCGCACGTCATGGGCGAGCCGAGCACCGCGCCGCCCGAGCAGGCCGCCGTGATGCCGGGGATGACCTCGACCTCGATCTCGGGGTCGTTTTCGCACACCTCGAGCAGCAGGCCGGCCATGCCGTACACGCCCGCGTCGCCCGAGGAGACGACCGCGACGGTTTTCCCCTGTCTGGCGAGGTCGCGCGCCGCGGTGCAGCGGTCGACCTCCTTTGTCATGCCGGTCTGCACACGCTCCTTGCCCTCGATCAGGTTTTCGATCAGGTCGAGGTACAGGCCGTACCCCGCCACACAGTCGCATTTTTCGAGCGCGCGCACCGCGCGCAGCGTCATCTGTTCCTCGCCGCCCGGCCCAATGCCGATGCAATACAGCTTCATCTGCCGCTCCCCTTTCTCATATGCGCGAGACAGCTCTCCAGCCGCTCCGCGTTTACCAGTCCCTTCATGCCGCCCAGCAGCAGGTCGACCGTCTTGTTCACCGCGAGCTCGGCCAGCCCGTCCAGATCGCCGTCCTCATGCAGCCCGCTGTACGCATGGTCGTAATGCAGGCGGCCGAGCGCCTCGTCCTTGATGGCGGCGATCACCGGCAGCGCCTGCCGGTAGCCGTACCAGTCGTAAAACGCCTGCTCCTCCTCGCCGAGGATGCGCGCGGCGACCGCGCGCGCGGCGGCCGACGGGTCGCCGAGGTCGCCCAGATCGTCCAGATTGAGCAGGGTCACGCGCGCGTCCGCGCCCGCGGCCTGCTCGATGTCCCGCGGCATGGCGAGGTCGAGCAGCAGCCGCGGCGGGTTTTTCATCGCCGCGACCTGTTCGGCGGTCAGGGTGAAATGCGGGCTGGTCGTCGCGCTGACCGCGAGGTCCGCGCCGTCCAGTATCTCGCACCGCCGGTCATACGGGAAGGTGTCGCAGCCCGCGGGCACGACGGTCTCGCCGTGGCGGTAGCTGCGCAGGGTCACAGTCACCGCGCAGCCCTGCGCCCGCAGGGTGGCGGCGGCCAGCCGCCCCATCTCGCCGTTGCCGATGACGACTGCGCGCCTGCCCTCGAGCGAGCCGAAGAACTCCTGCGCGCGGCGCGCGCCGACCTCGGCCGCGGACGCGGGCACGCCGGTCAGCCGTGTCTCGGTGCGCACGCGCTTGCCCGCGGTCACCGCGCGGCGGAACAGCGTGTCCAGCACCGCGTCCGCGCTGCCGGCCTCGCGCGCGAGCGCGGCCGCGTCCTTGACCTGCGTGACGATCTGGTCGTC
>CALWJG010000106.1 GCA_944380945.1 uncultured Agathobaculum sp.
TCTATGACTTCGGTGGTTCGAATCCACCACCTCCCACCAGCTGAGAAAAGTGCTCATTTTGAGCACTTTTCTTCTTTTGTGCGTTCCACCCTTTGCGGGATGTCTCCCTTCTGCAAAGCAAAACCGGCTGCGCTTGCAGCCGGTTTTGTTATTTCCTTAGAAAGCTCAGAAGATCCATTCCTCTTCCTTCTGCTCGCCGCAGTACTTGCGCAGCGTTTCGCGGATGGCGCGCGGACCCTTGTTGAGCTCATTGAACATGGCAACAACCGTGTCGCCCACGCCGATCTCAAACAGGTTGACGCCAAAGTAGAAACGGTTGGACAGCAGCGGATACAGCTGGTATTCATCCACCTGATCGCCCAGCTTGGGGTTGCCGATCAGCGAGCGGACATGATCCAGATGCGCGTCCGGGCTGAGCTCAAAGGCATCGCCGCGGTCGTCCACACCGACCAGATAGCGCAGCCAGCCGGCCAGCACCAGCGGGATATAGACCAGCTTGGTCGCGCGGTGCGCGGGCAGCGTGGAGTTGTAGTAAGCGTACAGCGTCGAGCCGAAGCGCAGCGGGATCTTACGCGAGGTATCGGTCGCGATACGCTGCGGGGAATCCTGCAGGAACGGGTTGGGATAACGCTCGCCCAGCACCTCGTGCAGGAACTCGACCGGGTCGATCACGCCCGGGTCGGCGACCATGGGCATGGCCTCCTGCTCGCTCATGCGGGTGATCAGCGTGACGATCTCCGGGTCCTTCATCATGGCGCTGATCTGGGTGTAGCCCAGCATGCAGCCGTAAACGCCGAGCGCGGTGTCCATCGGGTTCATGCAGGTGCTGACCTTCATCTGCGCGGACTTCTCGACGATGTCGCGGCGAGTCAGGATGACGCCACACTGCTCGAGCGGCGGATGGCCGTTCGGGAACGCATCCTCGATCAGCAGATAATGCAGGTTCTCGGTATTGACATAGATCGCGCCGACCGTATTCTTCGCGGTCACGAACGGGCGGGCATTCTCCAGACCGTCCTCCTCGAGCTTTTCCGCGATACGCATATCCGGATGCGGGGTGATCTTGTCGATCATGGAGAGCGGATAGGTGTTTTTCTTGAGCAGGAAGAAGTACTCATCCTCGGTGATGAACTTCTTTTCCTGCCAGCCGCGCGCCATGTAGCGCATCGCGCGCTCCAGACGGGTGCCGTTGTCCGAGCAGTTATCCAGCGATACCAGCGCGAGCGGCGACAGGCCGGCGCGGCAACGCGCCAGACAGAGCGACGCGAGCTTGCCGAAGAACGAGATGCAGCCCTCCGGGCCGTTATCACGATCGTGCGCATAATCGGACAGGAACTCATGCGCGTCATTCTGGAACACATAGCCCTTTTCCGTCAGGGTGAAGCTGACCATCTGCAGCGAGGGCGCAAGGAATACCTCCTGCAGGCGGGCCATATCCTCGCTCATCTTGAGGCTTTCCGTGACCGATGCGACGATCTCCTTGTTGATCGTGCCGTTGGAATACAGCGTGACGACCAGCGAAAGGTGGTCACAAGCGCGGTAGCAGCGGTCGATCAGCTCTTCATCATAACCGTCGCAGCAGATGATGCCGGCGTCCGACAGGCCGGCCGTCAGCATACGCTGTGCCAGAACAGCGGGAAAAGCCCGGAACAGGTTGCCCGCGCCAAAGTGCAGCCAGGTCGGCGCCTTGCGCGTATTCTCGCGCACCGCATCGATGTCATACTGCGGCAGGCGGTACCCCTTCCAGGACGCATTATGCTTGATACTCTCTTTTGTCAATTTCATAAAGCGGTCACTTCCTTTCAGCGAACGGCTCGACCCGTTCTTCTCCGACTATATATAGTATAACAAAATATTGGGCGTTTGCATAGGGAAAATCGGAAAACTTACCGAAAAGCCCGCGTGGTTTTTTCGCACACCGCTCGATCCCGCGCTGCGCGCGCAAAAGCCGGCGGAAACCGTGGTTTCCGCCGGCTCTGCCGTTACATGGTCTTTTTGCCGGCCGCGCATTGTCCGCCGGACGCGCCGGGCAGCGCGGCATACAGCCGCAGCACGATCTTCATGCCGAAATACAGCAGCACGACCTCCGCCGGCAGCAGGATCAAATTCTTGGGGATGCGCAGCGCCAGCAGCGCGCCCATCGCCTTGCCGCCGGTCACCATCAGCCACAGGGTGTTCAGGCCGATGTTGCAGAAAACATTGATGCACGCCTTGGCGCCGATCGCGCGCCAGACCGACAGGCGGCGCGGATACAGCCACAGCCCCCAGAACAGGCCGGCGGTGATCGCAGTGAGCGTATAACCCGGGAAATACATGCCCATGGACATGCCGCTCACCATATAGCCCAGCAGGTCGGTGCACACGCCGGCCAGCATGGCCACCGACGGGCCGAACAGCATGCCAACCGCAGCGTTTGCCAGAAAGCCCACGCCGATCTTGAGATCAGGCGGCAGCTTGATCTCAAGCCCCATCAGCTCGAGCGCGATGTTGAGCGCGATGAGCAGCGCGGTCAGCGCGAGACAGCGCGTGCTTTTGAGCTCCTGCAGGGAACGAACAAAAATATTCGGAGTTTTGGACATAGAAAAAGACACCTCCTGATAAAATTCATCTGTTGCCACAGCGATTTAGGAGATGCCTAAACAGTTGCAGCAGCGGGATGCGGCTCCGGCACCGCAGGGGAAACACTTCCCTTTCGTCCGCCGGGCAACTCCCCGTCCCGGCAGCACTTAACGCGCCAAAGCCTACTCTGCTTTTTCTGTCTTTTATTGTATAAGTCCTGTCAGCGTTTGTCAATACCGAAAACCCGCCGGATGGTGCGGCACACGCCGTCATCATCGTTGGAGGGGCAGATATACTTGGCCGCCGCCTTGAGCGTCTCATGCCCGTTTTCCATCGCGTAGGACTCCCCTGCCGCCTGCAGCAGCTCGAGATCGTTGAGATAGTCGCCAAAGGCCATGCAGTCGTCCGGCGAGATCCCCAGCCGCGTGCACAGCGCGCCCAGCGCCCCGCCCTTGTTCATGCCCGGGCGCATCAGGTCCACCCAGTCCGCGCCCGACAGCGCGACCTGCGACGTCTCTGAAAAATCCGCAAACGCGGGCAGCAGCACCTGCTCCGCGCGGCCCGCGCAGAACAGCGCGACCTTGCACACCGGCTCATGCCGTACAAATTCCAGCAGATCTGGCACTGGCCGGCGGCGCGTGCAGTACAGCGCGATGTTTTCCTGAAACGCCGCGTCGTCCCCCTGTTCGTAAACGCCGCCATCCTGCGCGGAGACGATGGTATACACCCCGGGCATACGGCGCACCGCCTCGACCGCGCGGCACACCTCGTCCGCGGGCATAGCGTCAAACGACAGGAGCTTTGCGCCGTCGCACACCATGGCGCCGTTCTCGCTGATGTAGATGAGCTCGTCCGCGACCGCGCCGAACGAATCGCGAAACTGCTCGTAAAGCGTATAATACTGCCGGCCGGAGGCAGGTGCAAACCGAACCCCCTGCGCATACAGCGCATGGATGAGCGCATCCAGCCCCACAGGGAGCCGCTTTTGGCTGTCCAGCAGCGTGCCGTCCATATCGGCGGCGATCAGTTTGATTGGCATCATGTCTTTCCTTTCGCACGCTTTGATTCCAAAGCATAGTATACCATCCGGCCGCCGCGCTGTCACCGGCATTTTTACCCAAAACAGTCTTTCATTCAGAAGCACCGTTTCACTCATTACATAGCCGCCGCTTTGCGGCGGAAAACGGTCAGTGGGCTGCGGCCCCGACAGCTTTCTCTCGGCCTTCGTCCAATTCACCTTGCGCCTCCGATTTTGTGAAAGCAGCCTTGCGTCTGTTCCTTCCATATCATCACGCGCAATTCTATCCGAATTTCGTGTGTATTTGTCCTGCTTTCAGAATTCCACAAGACCGATCTGCCGGTTTCGACCAATTTGCCCGACGTATTGCACGCATATGCACGCACCCCCAAACGATTCCCCGCACTTTCCCACAAAACCGCCGCGCGCTTTTTGTCCGCAAGTCACGAATTTTCTTTTTGCGCATTTTTCTCACTTGAAACTCCTATATTTCCGTGATAATCTATATTCAGCAAAACAAATAAAAAGTTTTGCTTGTGCGCCGCGCAAGCGGCGTCACAAGGTCCCGCCCGATCGCGGGGTCGTCTTTTGGTTGTGTTCACGTGAACATTTCTGTTTTTCTTCTTCTACAAAAAAGGGGCGCCTCCGGCTACGGCCGGGGGACGCATCCGCCGCAGGCCATGCGGCGGGTGCGGAAACAAAAAGAAAGCAAATTGAGAAGGAGTGTTAATGAATGAAAGGCGGCTTAGCAGAACTTCTGAACTTTAAGCAGAAGAACAAGGACATGAACCAGTTCATCAAGGTTCCGGTCTCCGAGAAACTCGCCTACTGCTTCGGCGACCCGGCGCTGACGCTCATGTACACCATGACGTCCACGCTGCTGATTTACTTCTACACGAACGTAGTCGGCATCTCTGCGGGCGCGGTCGGTATGATCATGCTGGTCTCCCGTATTTTCGACGGTTTCTCCGATGTGGCGATGGGCACGATCATTGACCGCACGCATTCCAAATACGGCAAGGCGCGTATCTGGATCCTGCGGCTCGCGCTTCCCTATGCGATCGCAGCTGTCCTGCTGTTCACCATGCCGAATTTCGGCGACATGGGCAAGATCTTCTATGCCTTTGTCACCTATAACCTGATGAACACGGTGGTTTACACGGCGATCAGCCAGCCGTTCCATGCGCTCGGCTCGCTGATGACCCGCGACCGCCGCGACCGCGACACCATCAGCAACATCCGCATGATGCTGTCCATCACCGCCAGCATGGTCATCACCGCGTTCACCCTGCCGCTGATCAACTATGTCTCAGGCGTGATCCACAACGAGCAGATGGCTTGGATCGTGGTCACCGCGGCTTACGCGATCGTATCCATGTTCGTCCTGCTCAACACCTACGCGACCTGCACCGAGCGCGTCCAGGCCGCTCCGCAGAGCAAAAAGGAGGATATCCCCTTCTGGAAGTCCTTCAAGATCACCTTTACCAACCGCTATTTCCTGATCGCTCTCGGCCTGATGATCACCTACACCGCGTATCAGGTCATCATTGGCACTGACCTGACCTACTATTGCCAGTATGTCTTGGGCGATACGAACTTGGTCATGCCGCTGTCTGCGGCGGAAAAGATCTGCACGATCATCGGCATCGCGCTGCTGCCCAAGCTGCTGCCCATGTTCGGCAAGCGCAATCTGATCTGCTTCGGCTGCGCACTGGGCATTGTCGGCCAGCTGGTGTTCCTGTTTGACATTTACAGCGTGCCGCTTGGCGTTATTTCCTGCATCATCCGCGGCTTCGGCATCGCCCCGTTCTACGGCGTACAGTACTCGCTGCCGGGCGACGCGATCGAATACGGCCACTGGAAGCACGGCGTGCGCGTCGAAGGCCTGATGTTCTCCTCCATGTCTATGGGACAGAAGGCAGGTTCGGGCTTTACGCAGGCGATCATGGGCGGCATCCTGACTATGGCCGCGTTCGACGGCATGAAGGCAACCGCTGCCGAGCAGACCGCCGAGGCCATCCATACGATCGAAGCGTTCTACCTGTACGTCCCGATCGCGCTGTGGGCCATCATGTTCATCATCGCCGCATTCTACAAGCTGGATAAGACCTACGATAAGATGATGAAGGAACTGCTCGAACGCGAAAGCAAAAAGGCAGAAAACGCCGTACAATAATCTCTCGCCAATTACCCAACCGTTTCCCCTTTTCGACCGGAGACTGCAGCCGCAGCCTCCGGTCATTTCTTTGCCCGCAGCGGCCCTGCAGCCAATGCCCGTTGCGTGCATTTCTTCTATGCACGCATGAAATCGG
>CALWJG010000107.1 GCA_944380945.1 uncultured Agathobaculum sp.
TCGCCGCTATGCGGCAATTCACCTTGTGTCCTGACTTTTTATGAAAGCAGCGGTTCCACCGCTGCTTTCTGTTTGAATACGCGCCTGCAGCGCGAGGACTTTTTCGACAAGCTGAACCGGCCGCAGTCCGCGGCCGGTTTCCAGTTCTGTTGCAGCAACCCGCTTGGCGTTTTACGCAAACGAAAGCAGCGTTTCCGTATCCTTGCGCTTGGGGCAGACGGGCTCCTCCGCCGGGTGGCCGATGGCGATGAGCGCGGATACCTGCTGTCCCTCCGGGATGTCCACCACCTGCGCGACCTTGGCTTCGTCAAAAATGCCCATGATGACCGTGCCCAGCCCGCACGCGTGCGCGGCCAGACAGAAGGTCTGCGCGGCGACGCCCGCGTCGAACGACTGCCAGTGCGTGCCCTGCGAGGTGGAGAACGAGCCATCCCGCTCGTAGCCCGAGCGGCCGGTGATCGTGGTCAGTACCACCAGCGCGGGCGCGCCTGCGGTGGTTTTCTGATTGAACGCGAAATCCAGCATGCAGCCGTCCGCCAGACGCTGCTTTTTGTCCGGATCGGTCACGACGAGGTAGCGCACGGTCTGGGTGTTTTTCCAGCTGGGCGCATAGGCCGCCGCCTCGACGACCTGCTGCATTTCCTCCCGCGTGACGGGCGCGTCAGTGAATTTGCGCACGCTGCGGCGCGTTTTGATACATTCGAGTGCTTCCATAGCTGCCTGAACTCCTTTTCGTATCGGATATGATTTCCCCTCGATTGTAGCAGACCGGCGGGCGCGGCGCAACAAAATCCGTCAAAAAGCCTGCCAAAATTTTTCTGCCGGCGCGCAGAAAAAAGCCCTGCGCAAACGGCAGGGCCGGACGGATATGCGTTTTGCCGCGGGCGGCTCAGGTCGGGTCGGCCAGCACCTTGACGTAAAACCGGCGGGTGCGCGGGCCGTCGAACTCACAGAAGTACACGCCCTGCCAGGTGCCGAGCAGCAGGTGGCCGTTCTCGATCAGCACGCGCTGGCTCGCGCCGACGCAGCTGGATTTGAGGTGGGCGGCCGAGTTGCCCTCCGCGTGGCGGAACTCGCGCCGGTCGGGGAAGGCCGCGGCGAGGCCGAGCAGCAGGTCGTGCTGCACGTCCGGGTCGGCGTTTTCGTTGATCGTGATGCCGGCGGTCGTGTGCGGGCAGTAGACGATGGCCATGCCGCTCTGCACGCCGCTTTCGCGCACGGCGGTGCGCACCTGCGTGGTCACGTTGTACATGCCCTCGCGGTCGGTGTGCAGGGTGAATTCCTGTGTTTTCATGGGTATTCCTCCTTATTCCGAACGGTTTTCGTGCAGATAGGTCGCTTCCAGATCGGACAGATGCAGCTTGACCGCGAGCGGGTATTTCTCGAATGCGTGCGCGAGTGCGAAGCTGCCGCCGCGCACCGAATCGTCAAACCCGCCCATGTGCCAGCGCACGGCCATGGCCTCCTCGGTCTTGAGGCGCATGAAGCGCTCGATCAGGTAGACCGACTTCTCGCCGTGGCCATAGGGGAACTGGTCGTCCACCGCGTAGACCGGCACCTTTTCCCACTCGCCGCGGTCGTTTTTTCGGTTGCGCAGCTCGGTCTTGTAAAAGCCCGCCTTGCACAGATCGTGCAGCAGGGAGACGATGGTGAAGCTCTCCAGATCGTCCGCCGCGGGGTCGTAGTGCTTGGCGATCAGCACGTTGTATACGTTGAGCGAGTGGTCGAGCAGGCCGCCCTCGTACGCCGCGTGGAAGCGCGTGGACGCCGGCGCGGTGAAAAAGTCCGTGCTCTCCATCCACGCGAGCAGGCGCTCCGCGCCCGGGCGGTGGATGTTCTTGTTGTAGGTTTGGATAAACAGCTCTTTATTCGTCATGTCGTTCCTCCATTCGGGCGCGGGCGCGTCTGAGGAGCGCGTCCCGCGTGTTGTCCGCCTGTCCGTCGATCACCGCGTCCAGCAGCGCGCGCAGCATCTCGCCGACCGCCGGGCCGGACAGGCCGAGCGAGACCATGTCATTGCCGTTTACCGCCAGCTGCCGCAGGGAGAAGCAGGCGTCCGCCGCGAGCACCTCCTCGAGCAGCTGGGCGATGCCGCACAGCCACGCGATGTCCTCGGGATGCGTGCCCTGTCCGACCGCGTCGCCCTTTTTCAGGGCGAGCAGGTCGCGGAAGCGCGCTTCGCCGATCTGGCACAGGCGGCGGCGCACCAGCTTGGGGCTGTCGCCCAGCGGGCGGTCGTGCTGCTCGACCAGCAGCAGGATGCGGCCGGTCTCCTCCGCAGAAAAGCGCAGGCGGTGCAGAAGCGGTTCGGCGATCGCATGGCTCGCCTTGGGATGGCCGTAAAAATGGCCGACGCCGCGCTCGTCCACGGTCTTGCACGCGGGCTTGCCGCAGTCGTGCAGCAGCATGGCCCAGCGCAGTGCGGGCTCGGCCGGCACCTGCCCGGCGGCGCGCACGCTGTGCTCCCACACGTCGTACTTGTGGTGCGGGTTTTGCTGGTCGCAGTCAAACATGGGCACCAGCTCGGGCAGCACATAGCCGATCACGTCCCGGAACGCCAGCAGCGCCCGCTGCGCGAAACGGCCGCACAGCAGGCCGGTCAGCTCGGCGCGCACGCGCTCGGCGGCCACGCAGTCCAGCCGCGCCAGCTGCCGCCGCATGGCGGCGGCGGTTTCGGGCTCGACCGCAAATCCCAGCTGGGACGCGAACCGAACCGCGCGCAGGATGCGCAGCGCGTCCTCCTGAAAGCGCGCGTCCGGGTCGCCGACCGCGCGCAGCACGCCCTCCTGCAGGTCGTCCAGCCCGCCGAAGGGGTCGCACAGGCCGCGCTCCGGGTGCCACGCCATCGCGCCGACCGTGAAATCCCGCCGGGCGAGGTCGTCCTCAATATGCGCGACAAAGCGCACCCCGTCCGGGTGGCGGCCGTCCGAATAGCCGCCGTCCGCGCGGAAGGTGGTGATCTCGAGCGGGCCGCCGTCCGTGAGCAGGGTCAGCGTACCGTGTTTGGCGCCGGTTTCGAGCACCCGCTCGCCCGCAAACACCGCCTGCATCTGCTCTGGACGCGCGGCGGTGCACAGGTCCCAGTCGTGCGGCGCGGCGCCGCGCAGGCTGTCCCGCACGCAGCCGCCGACCGCCCAGGTCTCAAATCCGGCGTCCTCCAGCTGCGCGATGGCGCGCGCGGCGTGCGCCGGCAGGTCCAGCATCAGTGTCCCTTCCTTTTCTGGCGCAGGCGGTAGGACGTGCCGTCCGGGTTGAGCACGACCGTGTTGTCCAGCTGCGCCTTGAGGCTGCGGCGGAAGCCCGCGATATACTCCGCGCGCAGCGCCTGCTGCTCGGCCTGCTCCGCTTCGGTCAGCCCCTCGGTCTTGGCTTTTTTGGCCAGCGCGTTGATGCGCGCGATCTTCTCATCGGTCATAACCATATTCCTCCGTGGATTGGGGTATGCCCCTATTATAGCAAAGGGGCGGGACAAAGTCCACTGGCCGCGCGGCGCGGCCGCCATATCCGGCGCAAAGGGGGTAAAATAGCTGGAAAAGCATGACAGTCTATGCTATACTAACACTATACAGGGCGCTGCCCGCGCTGGCAGACAACGGTTTCCGGACAGAGAGGAGTGATGCGGTATGAAAAAACTGATTTTGACAGTTCTGTGCTGCGCGGCGCTGACGGGCGCTGCGGGCGCGGCGCATGTGGGGACGATCGACAACGGCTACCCGGGCGACACCGAGGCGCAGGCGCAGATGCTGTGCGACCTCGGCCTGCTGCGGGGGACGGAGAATGGATTTGAGCTGGAAAAGCCCATGACGCGCGCCGAGGCCGCGGCCATGCTCACGCGCCTGCTCGGCGCGGAGCAGGCGGCGCTCCGCGGGGACTGGGAACACCCGTTCACCGACGTGCCGCAGTGGGCGGATCCTTACGTCGGCTGGCTGTATGCGAACGGGCTGACCAACGGCACGGCGGAAACAATGTACAGCGCGGAAGCGGACGTCACCTGCTGGCAGTACTGCACCTTCCTCGCCCGCGCGTCGACGGACTACGATTACTACGGCTGGCTGCTCTCGTATGGCGAGAATGAGGAGGAACGGTGCAACGCGGCGGGCTTTGTCCGCGGGGACGCGGTCTCGCTGTCCGCCCGGCTGCTGCGCGAGACCTATCGCAAAAACGGCGATGAGCAGGGGAGATCGGTGGCGCAGGTGCTGATCGACAAGGGCGTGTTCACCGCAGCGCAGCTGCGCGACGCCGCAGACGGCGTTCTGCCGCATGATTACAGCTGGGCAGGCGAAGGCGAGGACAGGGCGCTGCAATATACGGTTGCGAACGTCGCCGTATCGTCGGTCAAGGTCGGGGAGGACGCTTATCTGTGCGAGCCGAATGGCGATGAGCCGCCGGTCTATGTCGTGGCCGGCGGGCAGGGGGAGAAGAATACCCTGTGCCGGGTGGAAAACGACCCGATGGCGCTGACCCCGCTGTACACCTTCGAGAGCGAAGCTCGTATCGGCGAAGTGTGCCGGATTGGGGATATGGATTACCTCTATACCAGCGTGTTATCGGATGACGGCCCGGCAACCAGGACGGTGTTCATGGTGCAGGGCGACACGGTGCAGCCTGCCGGGATCACGGTGGAAGGGAGTTGGGAGCTGCGTCCGTGGACCGGCGGACAGCTCCTGCTGAGTGAGACGCAGGGCTGGCTGCTGACCGGAAACGGCGTGCAGCCCATGGAGATATACGGCAGGGTATTCGCCGAGCGGGACGGCGGCGTGCTGGTGACCCAGTCGGTCACGGCCGAGCGCACCGAGATCTGCACATGGACGGCGGACGGGCAGCCGATCGACTCGGTCACTGTGCCGAACAGCGGGCTGGCATACCCGAGCGCGGATGAGTGGACGCGTATGGAGTATGCGCCCGCGCTTGAGGCATATAACGACGTTTACCTCTGGGGCAGCGCCGGCCTGTATCAGGAGGCGGACGGCAGACTGACGCAGATCACCGCCCTGCCGGCCTATGACTATTCGTATGACCCGTCGGACGGCAGCTATGTGATCGTGACGCACGCGGCCGACCGGTTTGTGGAATATGCGGAGTCCGCCGTCGTATACCGCACCGGCGATACGCTCGCGCGCATCCTGCCGGACGGCACGGCGCAGCCTCTGCTGCCCGAGCTGCCCGAGGGCAGCCTGCTGCTGGACACGGTGAACGTGCTGCCGGACGGGCGCATCGAGTTTACGCACATGACGCCCACCGAGCCGCGCTTGATGGGCCGGTTCACCTGCGTGCTCGCGGACGGCAGAGTGACGGTCACGGGCGCCACGAATGACATCTATTTTATGCTGGGAGAGGATGCGCCCGCGCGTGAGCAGGCCCGGCTGGACGCGCTCGGCATCGGCGCTGGCGCGGGGGACGCGGCCTGAACGGCAGACGTGTTCGCGTACTGTACAATACTTTGTCATTCTGTCATTCTGAGCGGAACGAAGTGCAGCGAAGAATCCCGCGCTTGCGCGTGACCACCGACGCCGCCTGCACCCACCCATCCTGCCTCCCCTTTGAGGGGAGGTGGCAGCGCCGTCAGGCGCTGACGGAGAGGTCCTTGTAAGGAATTGCACCTGCGAGGTGCGGCGGGGGGCGCCTTGAAAGGCGTTGCGGCACTGCCCGCGCATCACGGGCTGCACCCGTAGGGGCGCGCATTGCGCGCCCCTTTTTGTCATCCTGAGGAGCGCAGCGACGAAGGATCTCGCGCATGCGCGTCCGCCCGACGGGGCGAATACACACGGATGGCGCGCCGAGTCGTCGCGCCCTACGAGACAGCAGCGTCCCTCCCGAAAGTCAGAGCAGAGTGGGCGTCCCCCATTCCGGGGTGGCACCTTGCCCCTTCATGCTGCAACAGC
>CALWJG010000108.1 GCA_944380945.1 uncultured Agathobaculum sp.
CCTGCTTTCTATCGGTTTAGGCGAACTGCGCGCGGATCTTCTCGTCCTTCGCCATGACCTCGCTGGCCATATCGGCCTTGAACTGCTGGAGCTTTGCCGCCAGAGCCTCGTCCGACAGGGCGAGCATCTGCGCCGCGAGGATCGCCGCGTTGTCCGCGCCGTCGATCGCCACGGTCGCCACCGGGATGCCCTTGGGCATCTGCACGATGGAGAGCAGGCTGTCCATGCCGCCCATGACGCTCGTGCCCATCGGCACGCCGATGACCGGCAGGATGGTCTGCGCCGCGAGCACGCCGCCCAGATGGGCCGCCTTGCCCGCCGCCGCGATGATGACGCCGAAGCCGTCCGCCGCCGCGTTCTTCGCCAGCTGCTCCGCGACCGCCGGGGTGCGGTGCGCCGAGCAGATGCGCACCTCGGTCGGGATATCGAACGATTTCAGGCGGTCAATGCACTTTTCCATGACCTTGAGGTCGCTGTCCGACCCCATGATGACCAGTACCTTCTTCATACTGAAAGCCTCCTCAAAATAAATGAGGACACGGGTATATCCGTGTCCTGTTTTGGCTTATTTGGCTGCACCGATGCCCGAAAGAATGCACGAATGCCCGAGCTTAAAAAACTGCATGCGGATAGACTGCGCCGCTTTGTGCAGAAAAACGCTGCCGGTCATATCGTCCACCTCTTTCTTCCTGATCGGTGAAAATACACTATTATTTTATCCAATGCGCCAGCCTATTGCAAGCATTTTACACGGTTTTTTCAGGTTTCGTGCAAATGCCCAAAGAATGCGGCCGCGCGCGTCAGCTTTCGTGCAGAACGCCTTTGGCATACAGGACCTGTTCGATCTGGTGCACGCGCTCGGTCCACGAGCACTGCGCGCCGTAGGCGAGCCGCTTTTTCACCTTTTCCGGATCGTTTTCCACGGCGGCGGCGTCGCACAGCGCGAGGAACTCGTCCGCATCGTGCGCGATGTAAACCACATCTGCAAATTCCTCCACCTGCAGCGGCTCGCGCGTGGAGACGACCGGCTTGCCGGTGGCGAGGTACTCGTAGAACTTGAGGGGCGACACATCGCGGCTGAGCGCGCCTGCGCGGAACACGTTCAGGCACACGTCCATCTGCGCGAGGTAGGCGGGCAGCTCGGGCTGGGGCACCAGCCCGTGGAACACGATGTTCGGGTATTTGCGCAGATGCGTCAGGTCGACGCCGGGCAGCGTGCGCCCGATCAGGAAGATGGTCGCATCCGGCCGCGCCTGCGCCAGCTTTTCGATCAGCGCATAGTCGATGCACTCCTGCAGCATGCCGACAAAGCCGAACACCGGGTGCGGGAGGTCCTTCATATCCGTCGGACAGGGCAGGGTGTCCTTTTCCGCCTGCACGCGCGAGAAGATCTCGTAGGCCGCGCCGTTCGGGATCATTTTGGTGGTCGGGTTGATCTGCTCGAGGGTTTCGGCCAGGCCGACCGCGGTCGCGAACACCTGATCCGCGGGTTTTGCCAGGTCGCGCTCCATCCGGTCGACCACCGCAGGGGTGATGTGGCCCTTGTAGGCCGAGTGGCGGTCCACGCAGTCATACACCAGCGCCCTGTGCGGCAGGTGCTCCGCAATGTCGCACGAGGACGGGGAATAGCACCAGAGCACGGTCTCGCTGCCGAAGCCGTGCCGGCGCATGATCTTGCGCACGAACGCGGCCTGCCGCTTCTGGTTGAGCTTGTTCACCCAGCGGTATTTGTTGAAGAACGGCAGCACGGGCGGCAGCGCGTAGACCGTGATGTTCTCATGCCCCTCGACCGTTTCGCCGGGCTGCTTGTACTTTTTGATATAGGCGGACGCCTTTTTGTCCTTGAGCGGCGCGATGACCGAGACCGGCGGGTCAAAATACAGGATCTCGCTGTTCCGCAGGCGGTTCATCACGTTCTGCTTGCGGGTGGGCAGCGGGTGGTAGTTGGTCGTCGAGAGGCAGACGATGTGGTTTTTCATATCGCTTTTTCATCCTTTTCGTTTGCAAGTCCCAGCAGGCGGGCCGCGCCGCGCACGTTTTCATGCTCGCGCTCGCGCAGCATGGCGGCGGTGCGGCGCACTTCCTCATCCAGCGCGCCCGAGACGCACTCGTCGATCAGGCGGCACAGATCGTCCGCCCGGACCGAGCGCAGCTGCAGGCAGGTATGGCTGCCGATGTATTTGAGGAAGCCGTCCACCTTGATGTCATAGCTCATGCCCACGACCGGCACGCCCTGCCCGGCGGAGAACATCAGCGAATGCAGGCGGATGCCGACCACGGCCTTCATGCGCGCGAGGATGCCGATGGTCACCTCGATCGGCTGGCGGGTGCGCACCGCGTGCCACGGGCAGCGCAGCAGCGCGCCCACGCGCTCGGCGGGCGTCAGGTCGCTCGGGAATTCGATGGGCACGAAAACCGGGATCAGCCCGTGCTTTTCATAGGCGTAGTTCGCGGCCGCCGCGATCTCGGGCAGGGCCGCGTCCAGCCCCTTCCAGTGGCGCAGGCCGAAGCCGATATAGCGCCCGGCGGGGTCGATGCCGCTCTGCTCGAGCGCGAGGTTGACCACCTCGCGCGGCGCGGGGTCGAGGATGATGGTCGGGTCGGCGGATACGCGGATGTCTGGCCGGGTGACGCCCATCTCCGCAAGCAGGGCGCGGGAGTTATCGTCGCGCAGCGTGATGCGGTCGACCGAGCGGTCGATGATGCGCGCGGCCATTTTGCGGTTGCCCGCGCGGTTGATCGGCCCGATGCCGCAGCCGTACATCATCACCTTGCAGCCGCGCTTTTTGGCGGCGCGCAGCGTGTAGCAGTAGTACCAGATCGAGCGGGTGGAGGTCACGTCCTGCATCAGCGAGCCGCCGCCGTTGATATACAGCGCCGCGCGGCGGAACCGCCGCAGCACGGCGAACACATTAAAGGTATAGATCGCCCCGGTGCGGTAGATCAGCCGGGTCTCTCTGGGGCGGCGGGACATGACGCAGATCGTGCGCTCGGGGTCGAGCGCGCGCATCTCCTGCACGATGGCCTTGAGGATGGCGTCGTCGCCCGCGTTGCCGCGGCCGTATGCGCCGCAGATGACGATGCTCTCGCGCTCGTCCTTCGGGCGGTGGAAGCGCGCGAGCAGGTGGCGGTAATTGGCCTCCTGCCGCTCGCACATCCGGTCGCGCGAAAAATCGCGGGACGCCTTTTCATACAGCGCCTCGGCGAAGGCGCGGCGCAGGCCGGCGTCGTTTGCCAGCCGCGCCATGTAGCGCGCCAGCTGCTTATCGTCCCCGACCGGGAAGATATAGCCGTTTTCGCCCGTGTCGATCAGCTCGGGCATGCCGCCCACATCCGAGCAGATGGTCGCGCAGCCCGCGCAGATGCCCTCGAGGATGGAGTAGGGGAAGGTTTCGGACACCGAGGACAGCAGGTTGATGTCCATCGCACGGAAGAACGGCTCGACGGGCGACACCCAGCCGCAGAACGTGACCCGGTCGGCCACGCCGAGCTGGCTGCACAGGCGGCGGAGCATGTCCTCGTCCTCGCCTTCGCCCGCGATGAACAGGCGCAGCTGGGGCGCCTCCTTCAGTGCCTCAGCGAACGCGCGCACGGTGGTGGCGATGTCCTTGACCGCGGTCAGGCGGGCGGCGATGCCGCAGAGCACGTCGCCCGCCTCGATTTCGGCGCCGAAGGTGTCCCGCAGGTAGGCGGCGCGGTCGAAATCGCCCGTGGGGCGGGAAAAGTCCATGCCGTTGTAGATCTTGACGATGCGCTCGGGGTCAAAGCCGCGCTCGATCAGCGTGCGCGCCATGCGGTCGGCGACCGGCTGGTAAAAATCCAGGAACCGCAGCGCGACCGCGTTGGCGGTGCCGAACGTATGCTGCTTGAACGGGTTGCCGAGGTAGTCGAGCTTATAGTCCGAATGCACGGTCGTCACGACCGGCACGCGGCGGGAGCGGCGCACCATCGCGCCCATCAGGTTGGCGCGGCCGCCGTGGCAGTGGATGATATCCGGCCTGAACTCGTCCACCAGGTCGCGCATGGCGCGCGCCGCGCGGAAGGGGTTGTGGCGCTCGATCACGCGCACGTCGATGCCGCGCTCGCGCGCCTCGTCCGCAAACGGGCCCGCGCGGAAGGAGAGCAGCATGACCTCGTTGCGTTTGGCCAGGCCGGTCACCATATTCATAATGTGGGTCTTGGCGCCGCCGACGTCGCCGCCGCCCATCACATGCATCACTCGCAAAGCGGGATTCCTCCAAATTTCTCACAGATACAACAATTATACCACGGAAAGCGCACCAATGCAAAAAAATTGCCCTGCCGGCGCAGGTGTAAACAAACGGTAATTTGTCTTTCCGCACAAGGCGTGCTATACTAATCCTGTATGACCTGATTATCCCCTACCGAAAGCGAGGACCCTCTTTTGTCCGGAAAAAACACCATGACGCGCGATGCGATGCTGTTCCTGCCCGCCAAGATCATCGAAGGGCTGCTGGTCATCGCGTGCTCGTCGCTCTATACACACCTGTTCAGCAAGGGCGCGGTCGGCACGTTCGGCATCGTCAACACGACCGTGCAGTTCTGCTACCTGATCATCGCCGGGTGGATGGCGAACGCGGCCACCCGCTATGTCGGCGAGGAGTACCAGAAGGACCGCGGCAGCGCGCTCTTTTCGACCGTATCCACGATCTATCTGCTGATCTGTGCGGCGGCGGCGGCCGTCGCGGCCTGCGCGGCCGTGCTCACACGCGACCCGGTCTGGCTGGGCGGCGCGTGCATGTTCTTCAGCTATACGATCTTCCAGATCCTCAACTCGGCGCTCATCCAGCTGGGGCGGATGAAGGCCTCGATCCTGCTCAGCCTGACCTCGGCGGTGCTCAAGCTGGCGGTGGCCTATGTGCTGGTGTTCGGGATGCGCAACCCGTCCTCCCCGTTTCCCGCCATTGCGGCCAACACGGTCGCGGACGGCATCGCGGGGCTGGGCGCGGTGATCGCGCTGTCCATCCCGGCGGTCGCGCGCCTGCGCTGGTTCTCCAAGCCGCTGCTGCGCAAGTTTTTCGCCTACGGCGTGCCGCTGATGGGCGTGTCGATCGCGGTCGCGCTGCTCAACATGATCGACCGCTATCTGGTGACCGGCTTTTTCGGCCGCGACGTGTTTGCGGTCTACAATCAGAACAACTCGATCGCTTCGGGCATTTTCACCATGATCTCGGTCGGCATCATGCGCGGGGTGTACCCCAATGTGCTGCGCGCGTGGCGCGAGGGCGGCCGGCAGGCCGCCAAGCCCCTGCTCGATCAGGGCGTGCGGCTGTATCTGCTGATCGCGGCGCCTGCGGTCGCGGGGCTGGCCGCGGTCTCGCTGCCGATCTCGCGGTTCCTGTTCGCGGAGGGGTATGACGCGGGCGCGCCGGTCATCGCTTACACCGCGCTCGCCATGCTGTTCATGGGACTGACCGAATACGCCAACAAGGCGTATGAGCTCGAACAGTCCACCATCCATGTGCTGCAGAACAGCGCGATCGCCGCGGTGATCAAGGTCGCGTGCAGCGTCGTGCTGCTGCAGACCGTTGGCTTTACGGGCGGCGCGATGGGCTCGGTCGTGGCGTTTGCATCCTACTTTATCATCACCTGCGTGCGGGTGCGGCGGCGGTTCCTGTTCCGCGTCGCGCCGGCGAGCCTGGCGCGCATCCTTATCTCCGCGCTGCTGTGCGGCGCGGCGGCCTACGGCTGCACGCTGCTGCCTGTGGGCAATCTGCTGCGGCTTGCGGTGGCGGTCGCTGCGGGCGCGGCGGTATACGCGGTGTGCATCATCGCCTCCGGCGAGGGCAGGGACGAGGTGCAGGCGGTGCTGCGCCGGCTGAAACGGTAAAAATAAAAACG
>CALWJG010000109.1 GCA_944380945.1 uncultured Agathobaculum sp.
ATTTTGTCCTTATCACACGCGATGGCCTTTGAATCTTCTGAATATCCATTCTTTAGGGCAAATAAAATCGGAGCGATCGGATTTTTAGTGTCATCCGTTGCCAAGCACCGATTGAAGATGGCCTGGACATTGTCCTCGTTCAAATCAATCGGGTGAAAGTCCTCGGTCTTAATAATCGGTTTTTTATTGAGAAAGCCCATTGTACAAGCCCCCTGTCGCACCAGAACGGAGCAGAATTTCAGACAAGCCTATTATACGGGACAGCGCCCAAAAGCGCAAGGGCGGGGCGGAAATTTTCGCCTGCCACCGTCAAAAAGTGTCCCTTACCACTCTCCCCGGTCAAAGGAGCGCTGGGGCCGCTTGCGGCCCTTCTCCGCCTGTTCCCTCTGTTTGTCGGCCTCCACCTGCTCCGGTTAAAAAGGCGTTTGAATCGCGCATCGCCGGCAAAAGAAAACCCGCAAGTCTTAAAAAGACTCGCGGGTGAAATAGGGTTATTCCCACTCGATCGTCGCCGGCGGCTTAGACGTGATATCATACACAATGCGGTTGATATGCGCCACCTCATTGACGATGCGCACCGACACGCGGTCGAGCACCTCGTACGGGATGCGCGCCCAGTCCGCGGTCATAAAGTCGGTCGTGGTGACCGAGCGCAGCGCGAGCGTATAGTCATAGGTGCGGCCGTCGCCCATGACGCCGACCGAACGCATGTTGGTCAGCACGGCGAAATACTGGTTCATCGTGTGCTCCAGACCGGCCTTGGCGATCTCGTCGCGGAAGATGAAGTCGGCCTCGCGCAGGATGTCCAGCTTTTCCTTGGTGATCTCGCCGATCACGCGGATGGCAAGGCCCGGGCCGGGGAAGGGCTGGCGCATGACCAGATATTCCGGCAGGCCGAGCTCGCGGCCCAGCTGGCGCACCTCGTCCTTGAACAGCAGGCGCAGCGGCTCAATGATCTCCTTGAAGTCCACAAAGTCCGGCAGGCCGCCCACGTTGTGGTGGCTCTTGATGACGGCGGCGTCGCCCGCGCCGGACTCGATCACGTCCGGGTAGATCGTTCCCTGCACGAGGTAGTCGACCGTGCCGATCTTTTTGCCTTCCTCCTCAAAAACGCGGATGAACTCCTCGCCGATGATCTTGCGCTTGGTCTCCGGATCGGACACGCCTGCCAGCTTGCCGAGGAAGCGTGCTTCCGCGTCCACGCGGATGAAGTTGATGTCCCACTTGCCGAACGCGGCCTCGACCTCGTCGCCCTCGTCCTTGCGCATCAGGCCGTGGTCGACGAATACGCAGGTGAGCTGGCTGCCGACCGCCTCGGCCAGCAGGGCCGCTGCGACCGACGAATCCACGCCGCCGGACAGCGCCAGCAGCACCTTGCCGTCGCCCACCTTGCTGCGGATGGAGGCGATCGCATTGTCCTTATAGTCGCCCATCGTCCAGTCGCCCTTGGCGCCGCATACCTCATAGAGGAAGTTGCGCAGCATAAGCGAGCCGTTTTCCGTGTGGTTGACCTCGGGGTGGAACTGCACGCCGTAAAAACCGCGCGCCTCGTCCGCGATCGCGGCGGTCGGGCACATGGCGGTGTGCGCGGCGAGCGAAAAGCCCGCCGGTACCTTGGCCATATAGTCGCCGTGGCTCATCCACGAGATGCCCTGCGCGGGCAGGCCCTTGAAGAGACGGCAGCTGTTGTCATAGAAGGTCTCGGTCTTGCCGTATTCGCGGGCGGTGTCCTCCTGCGCGGCAGTGACCTCGCCGCCCAGCGTGTGCGCCATCAGCTGGCAGCCGTAGCAGATGCCCAGCACCGGCACACCCAGCTCGAACAGGCCGGGGTCGCACTTAGGGGACTTATCGTCATATACGCTGTTCGGCCCGCCGGTAAAAATAATACCGATCGGGTTCATGGCGCGGATCTCCTCGAGCGGGGTCTGGTAGGGCTTTACCTCACAGTACACGTTGTGCTCGCGGACGCGGCGCGCGATCAGCTGGTTATACTGACCGCCGAAATCCAGCACCAGAACGAACTGATGATTGTCCATGGTTGGTCTCCTTTCTCGATCCATACTTTCCTGAATAAATTATGCCATATTTATGCGCTCCCGGCAAGTATTTTCCGGCCGGTTTCGGAAAACATCATGGATGTATGATTTTGCCTGCGCCGGGGCACACTGTAAAGCACATAATATGCTGGAAGAGGTGCTTGCCAAATGAAGGACAAAAGACTGCTGGCGGCCGCTCTGCTGCTGCCGGTGACCGTGCTGTTTTTCTGCGCGGCAGCCGGCGCGGCGCTGCCCATGGCGCAGGCCGCAACGGACGGGCCGATGGTGCAGGCGGCGGAGGGCGAGACCTGCGTGGGCGTGCCCATCGAGGTCAGGCTGCACGCGGCGGCGCCGGACGGCGGCGCGGTGCTGTACCAGCTGACCGAGCTGCCGCGTCTGGGCACGGCGCAGATCGAGGGCGATGTGCTCACCTATACGCCGGACGAGAAGCGCGGCACGGACCGGTTTTCCTATACGGCGGTGGACGCGCAGGGCCGCACGGCGGAGCCTGCGCCGGTCGTTATCCGCGTGGACAAAAACCGCGCCGGCCTGACCTATGCGGACATGACGGGCGACCCGGCGCACTATGCCGCGCTGTGTCTGGCCGAGCGGGGCGTGATGACCGGGGAGTGCATCGGCGGCGTGTATTTCTTCCGCCCGGCGCAGACGGTGACGCGCAGCGAATTTACCGCCATGGCGGCTGCCGCGGCCGGGCTGCCGCGCGGGGAGACCGCGCAGACCGATTTTGCCGACAGCAGCGGCCTTTCCCCGTGGGCGCGGCCGTTTGTCAGCGCCGCCGCGGCGAGCGGCCTGATCACCGGATACCAGACGGCGGGCAGTCTGCCCGAGTTCCGCGGGCAGCAGCCGATCACGCTGGCGGAGGCGGGTTCGATCGTGCGCGGGCTGATCGCCGGCGCAGGGGAGGGCGCGCAGGCCGTGCTGGCGGAGGAGCACGCCGCGGATGAGGACTGGGCGCAGGCGGCGGTCAGCACCCTGTCGCGGCTGGAGCTGCTGCCGGCGGACGCGGCATCGCTGGACGCGGACGCGCCCGTCACCCGCAGGACCGCGTGCGAGCTGCTCTGCCGCGCCATGCAGCGGATGGAGGACTGACAGCGCCGGACAGCCGTCCTTGACGCAGGATACCGCACGGTGCTACAATAGAAAGCAGGAAACAGCGATGGAGGGGCTATGCCCCTCCATTGAGGCTGTCGAAAAACACAGTTTTTCGAACAGCCTCTCGATTGGAACTACAGTTCCAATCGAATTTGCCGCTGGCTGCGCGCATTCTATGGATGCACTTGCCAGCGGTTTGTATAAAAACCCACGCACATGTCGCGGGTTTTTATGAATATTGCGGCACGCCGCAATATTCTATTTCATGCGCGCCTGCGGCGCGAGGACTTTTTCAATAAGCGATGGAGGGGCTATGCCCCTCCATTTCTTGCAGGAATCGCGCCCCGGCGTACAAGTGCGCCGCAGGGCGGACGGGGGAGATCATATCCAACAGACAGATTTTTCGAGCGGCAGCGTCCGCCGCAGCATCCTTGCGGTCGCCGCGCCCATGATGATCGCGCAGGTGCTCAACCTGCTGTATAACATCGTTGACCGCATCTATATCGGCAAGATCCCGGGAGAGGGGACAGCTGCGCTCGCCGGACTCGGGCTGTGCTTTCCGGTGATCACACTCGTGACCGCCTTCGCCAACCTGTTCGGCGTGGGCGGCGCGCCGCTCTGCGCGATCGCGCGCGGCCGCGGGGACCGCGAGGGGGCGGAGCGCATCATGTGCAACGCCTGGTTCATGCTGCTGCTCACGGGCGCGGTGCTGACCGTGCTCGGCATCGCGTTCCACAAGCCCATCCTGTACCTGCTCGGCGCGAGCGACGCGACCTATCCCTATGCCGCGGATTATCTGACGGTCTACCTGCTGGGCACGGTGTGCGTGATGACCTCGCTCGGCCTCAATCCCTACATCAACAGCCAGGGCTTCGCCCGCATCGGCATGCTGACCGTGCTGGTGGGCGCGGCGGCGAACATCGTGCTCGACCCGGTGTTCATCTTTGCGCTGGGCATGGGCGTGCGCGGCGCAGCGGTGGCGACCGTGCTGTCCCAGCTGCTCTCCGCGCTGTGGGTGCTGCGGTTCCTCACCGGGCCGAAGGCCGAGCTGCGCCTGCATTTTCACGGGTTCCGGCCGGATTTTCGCTGCATCTGCCGCATCGCGGCGCTCGGCACCTCGAGCTTTGTCATGTCCTTTACCGACAGTCTGGTGCAGGTGGCGTGCAACGCGACCCTGCGCACCTTCGGCGGGGATCTGTACATCAGCGTGATGACGGTCATCAATTCGGTGCGCCAGATCGCGCAGACGCCGGTCATGGCCATTTCGGACGGCGCCTCGCCCGTCATCAGCTACAACTACGGCGCGAAGGCCTATCCCCGCGTGCGGGCGGCCATCCGCTTTATGACCCAGCTGGGCTTCGGCTATACGCTGCTGATCTGGGGGCTGGTATCCGCATTCCCGACGGCGTTTATCAAGATCTTCAACCACGATCCTGTGCTGGTGGAGGCCGCGGTGCCCGCGCTGCACGTCTACTTCTTCGGCTTTGCGATGATGGCGTTCCAGTTTGCCGGCCAGAGCGTGTTCAAATCGCTGGGGCGGGCGGGACACGCGATCTTTTTCTCGCTGCTGCGCAAGGCGTTCATCGTCGTGCCGCTGACGCTGCTGCTGCCGCACATCGCTGGGCTGGGCGTGACCGGCGTGTTCCTCGCTGAGCCGATCTCCAACTGCGTCGGCGGTCTGGCGTGCTACATCACCATGCGGTGCACGGTCATGCCCGAGCTGCGGTGCGGGAAGGACTGACATAGATTGCTTCGGAAAAGAGTGTGTACATGAACAAACAACTGCGCTTCCGCGTGCTGTTCTACCTGCTCGGCCTGCTGGTTCTGGCGCTCGGGCTGACGCTCAACACCAAGGTGGGGCTGGGCGTGTCGCCGATCATATCGGTCTCGTTCAGCGTATCGACCATTTGGGGCTTTAACTTCGGCAACACAACGCTGGTGCTATATGCGCTGTTCGTCATAGCGCAGATCGCGCTTCACCTGTTCCAGTATCGCCGCAGCTGCGCCGGACCGGAGGGGGGACGGGCTTGCGCCGTCCAAACGCATCGACCTGCGCACGGCGCTGCTGCTTGATGCGCTTCAGTTCCCGCTGAGCCTGATCTTTACGCGCGTGCTCAACCTGTTCTCCGGCTGGATCCCGGATCTGCAGCGCGCGTATGCAGGCGCGTTCCCAGGCAGCCTGGCCGGACGGCTGCTGTTTCTGTGCCTCGCCATCGCGCTGACCGGCGTGGGCGCGGCGGCGTCGCTCAACATGCGGCTGGTGCCCAATCCGGGCGATGGTATCGTGCAGGCGATCGCGGATACGGTGGGCAAGGGCGTGGGCTTTACCAAAAACTGCTTTGATGTGTGCAATATCAGCGTGACGCTGGCGATCAGCTTTGCTTTCGCCGGCCGGCTGACGGGCGTGGGCGTTGGCACCGTGGTCGCGGTCGTCGGCGTCGGCCGTGTGATCGCGGCGTTCAACCATATTTTCGGGCGGCGGATGACGCGGCTGGCCGGGCTGACAATATAAAATGGGATAAAACAAGGGGACAGGCGCTGCCTGTCCCCTTGCTGAGGCTGTCGAAAAACATGGTTTTTCGAACAGCCTCTCGATTGAAACTACAGTTTCAATCGAAGGGGATGTACCGAGCATACGCTCGGATACATCCAAACGGGACAAAAG
>CALWJG010000110.1 GCA_944380945.1 uncultured Agathobaculum sp.
GCAAACTCCCTGCCGGATCACTCGATCTCCTCCGGCTGGCCGATGCGGCGGAACGCCGCTTCGATCGCCGCGCGGCCGGGCAGCCAGTCCGCCTGCGCGGCCGCGCCTGCGGCTGCCGCGGCAAAACGCACCGTCTCGGGCACGGAAAAGCCGTATGTACGGGCGTAGATCCAGCCCGCGCTCATCGCGCTGCCCGCGCCGACCGGCTGTGCAGCGTCCTCCGCCGCGGCGGGCGCCAGATACAGCGCGCTGCCGGACGCCGGGACAAACACCGCGCCCGCCCCGTCCAGCGCGATCAAAACACTGCGTGCGCCGGCGGCCTGCAGCTCCCGCGCGCAGGCGGCAAGCCCCGCAGGCGTGCGCGGCGCGCCGCCGACCAGTGCGTCCAGCTCGTTCAGGCCGAGCTTGACCAGATCGGGCGCGCAGGGCAGCGCATTTTTGAGCGCGTCCCCTGCCGCGTCCACCAGCGTGCGCACGCCGCGCCCGCGCACCCGCCCGAGCAGGCGGGCGTAAATATCCGCCGGAACGTCCGCCGGCACCGAGCCGGACAGCACCAGCCAGTCATCCCCGCCCAGCGTGTCCAGCGTATCCGCGAGCCGCTCCAGCGCGTCGGCCGGGATGGCCGGCCCCGCGCCGTTGAGCCCGGTCTGCTCATGCGCGGAGATCTTGACGTTGATGCGCGTCATGCCGCGCTCCAGACGGCAGAAATCGTATTCCACGCCGGTATCCGCGAGCAGCGAGGCAAACATCGCCCCCGTGCGGCCGGCGATGAAACCGAGCGCGCGGGTCGGCAGCCCCAGCGCCGCGCACACCAGCGAGACGTTGACGCCCTTGCCGCCCGGGTACAGGCGCTCCTCCCGCGTGCGGCACAGTGCGCCCGGGCGCAGCGCGTCCGTGCGGACCAGATAATCCAGCGAGGGGTTGAGGGTGACGGTGTAGATCATGGCGGCAGCCTCCTTTGCCTGTTTTCCGACCGGCCTGCGCCGGCAGCGGTTTTGGTTTGTCAAAAGCCGGACAGCGGCCTTACGCCGCCGTCCGGCCGGGTTCAGTTGAAGTAGACCAGGTCCTCTGCCGGCTTGTCCGCCGGCACGACCTCGATCGCGTGCAGCACCGGGCCCTCGCCGCGGTACTGCGGCAGCGCCTCGACCGTGATGGACGCGGTCACGCGCACCCAGTCGCGCTGCTTGAGGTCCTTTGCGCCCTCATAGCGGCAGATGAAGCCCAGAAAGCTGATATCCTCCGCGCAGCAGACCATGCCGAAACGGCCGGGCACGAACGAGCCCGCCGGCACATCCCTGCCCACATACGCCTGCCCGAGGAAGCGGACGGTCTTGCCGTCGTACTTGCCGGGGTCGCCCATGGCGTCGATATACCACAGGCCGTAGTCCTCGGGCGCGATGTCGATGACATCCGCGTCCACATCGAACGGCAGGGGCATATTGCGGTTGTAATCCTCGGAATTGCCGTCCACATCGTCCAGATAGATGGTCGCGCGCGGGTTCATCGCGCGGATGTTCTTCTGATAGAGCATCTCCTTGAGCGCGTCCGTGCAGCGGTTGAACACCACAAGGTCCGCGGTCGTGATGTGCTCGAACATCATCGGCCCCATGTTGGCCGAATACAGTTCAAAGGTCGAGGCGTCCACCGTGGTCACGATCTGGTACAGCTCCCAGCGCGCCGGGAAGGCCGCGATCAGGTCGTCCAGCTTCCACATGCCGTTGTACTCGACAAGGATGCGGTCCGGGTCGTATTTCTGCTCCACGCGCTTTAAGATGTTGGGCGTCAGGCGGTCGGGCGACTCGATCGGCACGATGGCCGTGCCCAGACGGAGCATTTCGCGCTCGTCGTATTCCTCCAGCCCCTCCTCGCACAGCAGCAGCGCCGTGCGCTCATTTTCGGTAAAGCCCGGGTCGGCCAGGATCTCCTTGATGAACTGGGTCTTGCCGCTCTCCAGAAATCCGGTGAACACATACACCGGGATGGGTTCTCTGCTCGGCATCCTGTCCGCCCCCTCAGTCCACGCCGAACAGCTCGGCGATGCGGTCCTCGTCCAGCTCGGAGCCGATCACGCACAGGCGGCCGGTGTAGTCCGCCGCGCCGCGGCGGATCTCGGGCGCGCCGGGCACATAGTCAAAGTGCAGCCACGCGCCGCCGTCCGCCGCCGGGACGATGCCCTTGGCGCGCAGCACGGTGCCGAGCGACGGGTCGCCAAGCGAGATGAGCGCGCGGTTGAGCTCCTGCTCGGTGTACGCCCGCGGCGTCTCCCTGCCCCACGAGGTGAACACCTCGTCCGCGTCATGGTCATGGTCGTGATCGTGGCAGCCGCAGGTGCAGCCCGGACCGTGCTCATGGTGGTGGTCGTGATGATGCTCGTGCTCATGGTCATGCTCGTGATGGTGCTCGTGCTCATGGTCATGCTCATGCTCGTGATGATGCTCATGCTCATGGTCGTGGTGATGGTGGTGATGCTCGTGGTGCGGCTCGTGCGCGATCTCGTCGAGCACCTCCTGCACCAGATCGCGGCTGCCCTCCATGGTCTGGAGCAGCTGCACGCCGGTCAGGTCCTTCCACGGGGTGGTGACGATGCGCGCGTGCGGGTTGAGGCCGCGCAGGATGCCGACCACCTCTTCCAGACGGTTCGCCGGGCACTCTGCCGTGCGGGACAGCAGGATCGCACCCGCGTGCGCCACCTGATTCTGGAAAAACTCGCCGAAGTTCTTGAGGTACAGCTTGGCCTTGAGCGCGTCGACGACCGTGACGAACGAGTTGAGCTGGACGTCCAGATGCGCGTTCTGCACCGCCGCGATGACGTCGGACAGCTTGCCCACGCCGGACGGCTCGATCAGGATGCGGTCGGGCGCGTACTGGTCGACCACCTCGTGCAGCGCGCGGCCGAAGTCGCCCACGAGCGAGCAGCAGATGCAGCCCGCGTTCATCTCGTTGACCACGATGCCGCTGTCCTTGAGGAAGCCGCCGTCGATGCCGATCTCGCCGAACTCGTTTTCGATCAGCACGACCTTTTCGCCTTTCAGGGCGTCCGCCAGCAGGCGCTTGATCAGCGTGGTCTTGCCCGCGCCGAGGAAGCCCGAAATAATATCGATTTTCGTCATTGTTTTCGCCTCATTCAGTTTGTTTTTTAATAGTATACCACTTTTTCAGCAAAATGGAAAGCTTTTTGGTTAGCTTATGCTAATTCTTTCCGTGCGGCGGGCGGGGGTCGTCCGTCCGGCCGAGCAGATAGTCGGTCGAGGTATGGTAGTAATCCGCCAGCGCGCAAAGCACATCCAGCGGGACTGCATTGTATCCGTTTTCATAATTGCTGTATGCACTTCTTGTCAAGCCAAGCGCAGAAGCTATCTCCTTCTGTTTTACATCTTGATCCTGCCGCATGGCTTTCATCCGTTCTGTGACATTCATGTGCACCACCTCTCGGGTTATTATATGGTGACACAAATCTTGTCATTGACATTTGACATAAATCATGTCAAAATATCCTTAGCGCGAACGCAATATCACCATTGACAAAGTCATACGCATTCATTATATTTAGATTATCTTCTAAATATAATCCCGCGACAAAAGGAAGGAGAAGAAACAGATGAAACCAATCCTGTCCCGCCTGCTGGCCGGCGCGCTGGCCGCCGCCCTGCTGGCGCCGGGCGCGGCCTATGCCGCTACGCTGCCGGCAGACCCGCTCACGCCCGACTCCCTGTCCCCGCTGACGGTGATGCCCGACCCGCTGCAGCCCGATCTGCTCGCGCGCGCCGCACAGGCGGACACGCAGACCGCGCTGTCCGTCGAGGAGCGCGCCCAGCTGCTGCTCGATCCCAGTCTCGGCGTGACCAGCGTGCAGTACGCCATGATGGACCGCGGCACGCTGGTGGAGAACGGCACTGCCGGCGTATACAGCAAAACCGAAAACCGTCTGCTGACTACCGAGCACCTGTACGGCATCGGCTCGACCAGCAAGATGTTCACCACTGCGGCCATGCTGCGGCTGGCCGATCAGGGCAGGGTCGATCTGGACGCGCCGGTCACCGACTACATCCCGGAATTCACCATGGCGGACGCGCGGTACAAGGACATCACCGTGCGCATGCTGCTCAACCACTCCTCCGGCCTGATGGGCAGCACCTATGGCAACGGCTTTTTGTTTGACGACGCGGACACACAGGCGCATGACAGCCTGCTCGCCGACCTCGCGACCCAAACGCTCAAGGCCGACCCGGGCGCGTTCTCGGTCTACTGTAACGACGGCTTTACGCTCGCGGAGATCCTGATCGAGCGCGTCAGCGGCATGTCGTTTACAGCGTTCATCCATCAGGAGATCACCGGCCCGCTCGGCATGGAGCACACCAAAACCATGCAGGACGACTTTGACCGCGCGGACATCGCGCGCACCTACAACCCCTACGCCCCCGAGCAGGAAACGCCGACCGACTCGGTCAACATCATCGGCACGGGCGGCGTGTACGCGACCGCCGCCGACCTGTGCCGCTTTGCGCAGGTGTTCACCGGCGAGGCGGACATCTTGACAGACGCCGCGCGCAACGCGACCTTCCACAGGGAATATGCAGACGGCCAGTGGCTGGATGTGGAAAACAATACGGTCGGCTACGGCCTTGGCTGGGACTGCGTCGACCTCTATCCCTTCAACCTGTATGGCATTCAGGCGGTCACCAAGGGCGGCGACAGCCTGCTGATGCACAATGCACTGATCGTGCTGCCCGAATACGGGCTGAGCGCCGCGGTCTCGTCCTCAGGCGGCTCGAGCGCCTACTGCCAGATGCTCGCCACCAGCCTGCTGCTCGACCAGCTGGAGGAAAACGGCGTCATCACCGAACGGCTGAGCGCGCTGGACAGCTTCACCGCTGCGGAGCAGACCGCGCTCGACGCGGATATGAAGCAGTATGCGGGCCTGTACGGCGATTCGACCCAGCTTCTGCGCCTGACCATGGACGACGCAGGCACGCTCACCATGGCCAACGCCTACGCCCCTGACCAGACGCAGACCTATCTGTACTGCGGCGACGGCCTGTTCAAGCATGAGACCGGCGTGCTCGAGCTGCGCTTTATCGAGCAGAACGGCCGCACCTACCTGACCTACCGCGGCTATTCCGCGCTCCCCGGCCTGTGCGACCTGATCTCCGAGACCTACTATCTGGAAAAGCTGCCGGAAAACGAGATCACAGACGAGATGCAGGCCGCGTGGGCCGCGCGCGAGGGCAAGGCCTATGTCTCCGTGACCGACAAGGCCAGCTCGCAGCTGTATATGGCCGGCCTGCCCATGCTGGGCATCGGCACGGTGGAGGGCTACCTGCTCTCCAATCCGCTGACGAGCGCCAGCCGCGCAGACGTCGCCATCCAGATCCCGATGACGGGCGGCCGCGACACTTCCCCGTTCGTGTTCGAGACTGTGGACGGCGTGGAGTATGTACACTATTCCGACGGCGTGTACATGGATGCCACCGCCGTGCCGGACATCCACACCGGCGCGCGGTCGTACCTGACCATCCTGCCCAGCGGCTACAACCGCTGGTACAATCTGCCGCAGGTGCTGGACGGCAAGACCCTGACCGCCCAGCTGCCGGAAGGCGCCGGCTTTGCGGTGTTCAACGCCGCGGGACAGACGGTCTGCCAGAGCGCGGCCACGGACGACACGCAGGTCACCCTGCCGGGCGGCGGTGCGATCGTGTTCTGCGGCACGGCGGGCGACCGCATCCACCTGACGATCTCGTAAGCCTGCGCCCGCCGCACACAGCGGCGGGACAGACAACCATTACTCCAAAC
>CALWJG010000111.1 GCA_944380945.1 uncultured Agathobaculum sp.
GATAGAAAGAGGGACATTCCAACATGTCGGGACATTCCAAGTGGCATAATATTGCCAAGCGCAAGGGCGCAAACGACGCGAAAAAGGCCAAGATCTTCACCAAGATCGGCCGTGAGATGGCGATCGCGATCAAGGAGGGCGGCTCGGCCAATCCGGAGTTCAACGCCCGCCTGCGCGACTGCATCGCCAAGGCCAAGGCCAACAACATGCCCAACGACAACATCAAGCGCACGCTGGACAAGTATTCGGGCGCGAACGGCCAGGTCAACTACGAGGCCAACAACTACGAGGGCTACGGCGTCGGCGGCGTGGCGGTCGTTGTCGAGACGCTGACCGACAACAAGAACCGCACGGTCGCGGACGTGCGCCACCTGTTCGACAAGTACGGCGCGGGCCTGGGCGCGACAAACTGCGTCTCCTGGCAGTTTGACAAAAAGGGCGTCATCATCATGGAGCGCGGCGAGCTGGACGAGGACACCGTGATGATGCAGGCGCTCGAGGCGGGCGCCGAGGATTTCCAGGCGGACGAGAACACCTTTGAGATCTACACTGCCCCGGAGGATTTCTCCGCGGTGCGCGAAGCGCTCGAGACGCTGGGCTACTCCTTCGTCGAGGCCGAGGTCGAGCTGGTGCCGCAGAACTACATCACCCTCGAGAAGGAAGAGGACATGGCGCAGATGCGCAAGCTGCTCGACAACCTCGAGGACAACGACGATGTGCAGGCGGTCTGGCACAACTGGGAGAACGAGGACGATTACGAGGGCTGATCCCCCCCGTATGCCGGCGGCTGCCCCTTCCCGCGTGAGGCGGGAGGGGGCAGCCCTTTTCTTTTTCGCCGGAGGCGTGTATAATAGAGGCAGAAGATCCATCCGAGCCAACAAGGAGGCGTTCATCATGGCGGATTTCGTATCCCATCATCTGTTCGGCGCACAGGCGCTCGCGGTGTTCCCCGCGTCCGTGCAGGCGCTGGCGCACGCGCGCCCAGCCTGCTTTTTCTGGGGCTGTCAGGGGCCGGACCCGCTGTTTTACCGTAAGATCCTGCTGGGCAGCCCGCTGCACAAGCTGGGCAACCGCATGCACTCGGAAAAGGCCGATGCGCTGTTCGCGGCGCTCGCGCGCGGCGTGCACGCCCTGACCGGGGAGGCGCACGAGATCGCGGCCGCGTATTTCTACGGCTTTGTCTGCCATTACGCGCTGGACAGCGAGGTCCATCCCTATGTCTACTGCCGGCAGGAGCAGATCCGCGCGGCGGACGCGAAGCTGTCCGCCTCGGCGGTGCACTGCCAGATCGAGAGCGACATCGACTACCTGCTGTACGAGCGGGTGCACCATGCGCCGGTGACCGAATTCGAGCCCGCGCTGCACTACACCCTGTCCGCGGAGGAAAAGGCCGTGCTTGCCGCGCTGCTGCACGCCGTGCTGCGCACGGTGTATGCGGCCGAGGTATCCACGCGCGACCTGCGCCGTTCGTTTGACGAAATGCTCGCGTGGGAGACGTTCCTGTACTCGGACAGCCGTGCGGTCTACCGCGGCGCGCAGCGCCTGGAGCGGCTGGCCGGCCGCGGCGCGCTGCTGACCGGCCACATGAAGGTCGAGCGCCCGGGCTGGGACGCGCTCAACGAGCAGCACGCGCCCTGGCACAACCTGTGGCGGCCGGAGGAGCCGCACACCGCGTCCGTGCCCGAGCTGTTCGGGCTGGCGCGCATCCGCGCGGCCGCGCTCGCCGGGCAGTATGCCGCCCAGTTTGACGCAGGCTGGCAGCTGCATTACCATTTTGAGCATCCGTTCGACAACGGCTCGCCCAAAAAGCTGGCGGCGCAGGCGTAATTCCGTACAAAACCCGGGCAGGGCGGCGGCCGCCGCCCTGCTTTTGCGTTAGCTGCGGCTATTTTTTGCGGCGATGCTTTGCATTGCCCGGCCGCCTGTGTTAAAATAGATAGAAATTTTGCTGGGGAGGTCATACAGCGCATGCGCGGCGTATTATACTATTTTATCGCAGTCTGTGTGATCGGCGCGGTCGTGTGCGTTTACGACAAGCTCGCCGCGCCCCGCGGCTGGAAGCGTGTGCCCGAGCGCACGCTGTTTTTCTGGGCGCTCGTCGGCGGCGGGCCGGGGGTCTACCTGACCATGCTGCTCATCCGCCACAAGACGCTGCACCGCAGCTTCATGCTGGGCATCCCGGCGATCATGGTATTGCAGGCTGTGATCATTGTTGGGATTTATAACATATTGTATTCGAGGGGATTATTATGACCAAGGCGCTCATCCGCCTTTTCATCCGCGACGCGGAGAACACCCGCGATGCGCGCGTGCGCGAGCAGTACGGGGTGCTGTCCGGCGCGGTGGGCATCGCATGCAACGTATTCCTGTTCCTGCTCAAGGTGGCGATCGGCCTGATCAGCGGCTCGATCTCCATCGCGGCGGATGCGTTCAACAACCTGTCCGACGGGCTTTCCTGCCTGATCTCGATCGTGGGCTTCAAGCTGTCCGGCAAGGCGCCGGACGCCAAGCACCCGTTTGGCTACGGCCGCACCGAGTACATCGCGGGTCTGGTGGTGTCGTTCATCATCGTGCTGGTAGGCTTTGAGTTCTTCAAGACCTCGATCGACCGCATCATCCACCCGGAGGCCGTGTCGTTTTCGGCCGTGCTGGTGGTCATCCTCGCGGTCTCCATGCTGGTCAAGCTGTGGATGGGCGCGTTCAACTCCAGCCTCGGCCGCCGCATCGAGTCTCCCGTGCTGCTGGCCGCCGGTCAGGACAGCCGCAACGACGTGATCACCACCGGCGTGGTCATCCTCGGCATGGTGGCGGGCCAGTTCACCACGCTGCCGGTGGACGGCTATGTCGGCGTGCTGGTGGCGGCGTTCATCGTATGGGCGGGCTTCGGCATCGCGCGCGACACGGTCGCGCCCCTGCTGGGCGAGGCCGCGGACCCCGAGATCGCCCGGCATCTGGAAGAGATCGTCATGGAATATGATTGCATCGTGGGCGTGCACGACCTGATCGTCCATAATTACGGCGCGGGCCGCTCGCTGGCCTCGCTGCACGCCGAGGTACCGAGTGACGCGGACATCGTCGCGGTGCACGAGGTGATCGACGAGGCGGAAAAGCGCGTCTGGCAGCAGACCGGCGTGTATCTGGTCATCCACATGGACCCGATCGACGTCAACAACGAGCATGTCGCCCGCCTGCGCGAGCAGACCGAGGCCGTGGTGCGCGGCATTGACGAAAACCTGTCCATGCACGATTTCCGCGTGGTGGACGGCGCGCGGCAGATCAACCTGATCTTCGACGTGGTCGTGCCGTTCAGCTACGACGCGGACGCGCGCAAGGAACTGCTGTTGACTATTCGTAATAAATTGCAGGAGATCGACTATCGGTATAATCCGGTCGTCACCTTCGACCATCAGATGTGAGCAGGGCAATGCAAAGCCGCCGGAACCGTTTGGGTTCCGGCGGCTGTTTTTATGCGGTAAAGGGCGGTTCACTGGCCTGCATGGTGCGAGATATGCTGCGAAAAGTTCGTGCTGTCCAGCGCCTTGCGGAGCGCCGGGTACAGCGCCATCGCCACGACCACCGCGATGATGGTGTTCGGCGGCGAGGTCAGCAGCTTGGGGATGTTGGCGATAAACGCCGGCACGAACGCGCTGCCGCCGATCATCAGCTCCACAATGCCCTTGCACATATAGAACAGCGAGGAGACGACCGCCGCCGTGATGCAGGCGATCAGGTTGCGCGAAAACTTTTTCGCCGCCGCCCGGCCCGCGTAGGCGATCAGGCCGCACAGCCACGCCATCAGGAAAAAGCGGAGGAAGGTGAGCCATGCCTCGGGCGCGTATTCGGGCGTCATCAGGTCGAACAGCATCGAGCCGAAGCCGGCCGCCAGCCCGCCGCGCACCGGCCCGAGCAGCAGGCCGCACAGCAGCACAAAGGCGTTGGCGAGCTTGATCATGGTGGTGCCGGTCGGCGTCGGGATGCGGATGGACAGGAACATGGTGACAACGAAAACCACCGCCGCCATCAGCCCGACCGCGACAATATCATATAAGGTAAGCCTGCTTTTCTTTTTTTCCATCGTGGGGTTCCCTCCCGGGGTCTGTGTTTCTCTGGGTAACAGGATAGCGCATTTTTGACCTCTTTCAAATAGCCAATCTGCGAATATTTTACCATGCCAGATGGATAAAACCCGTCCCTGCGCGCACAATAGCAGAAAACAGGGGGAAATCTCCCCCGAGAGGAGCTGAAGCCATCCATGATGCTGGATAAACAGCGCTATCAGCAGCTGCTGGCGCAGAAAAGCCCGCCCTCGCCGCTGTGGAAGGACTGCCTGAAGGCGTTCCTGTTCGGCGGCGCGATCTGCACGCTGGGCGAGGCGGTGCGCCGCTTTTGGCTGGGGCGCGGGCTGGAGACCGCGGACGCGGCCGCCGCGACCTCGATCACGATGATCTTTCTGGGCGCGCTGCTGACCTGCCTGCACCTGTACGAAAAGCTCGCCCGCCACGCGGGCGCGGGCACGATCGTGCCCATCACCGGGTTTGCCAATTCGGTCGTGTCGCCCGCCATGGAGTTCAAAAGCGAGGGGCTGGTGCTCGGCATGGCGGCGAAGATGTTCGTCATCGCCGGGCCGGTGCTGGTCTACGGCGTCGCGGCGAGCGTGGTATACGGCCTTGTGCTGCTTGCGCTGGGAGGGGGCGGCGGCGCATGATCGAACGCATCGGGCGGCGCACGCTGCGCTTTTCCGACCCGCCGCGCCTGCTGTCCGCCGCGGCGGCGGTGGGCCAGAAGGAGGGCGCGGGCCCGCTGGGCGCGCAGTTCGACTATGTGGCGCGCAACGACCGCATGGGGCAGAAGTCGTGGGAGCTGGCGGAGAGCGCGCTGCAGCGGACCGCCATCGACCTTGCGCTGCAAAAGGGCGGGCTGACCCGCGACCGGCTCGACCTGATCCTCGCGGGCGACCTGCTCAACCAGTGCGCGGGGTCGTTCCTCGCGTCCCTGCACGCCGGCGTGCCCTACCTCGGGCAGTATGGCGCGTGCTCGACCATGGCGCAGGGGCTGGCGCTCGGCGCGTGCCTGACCGCGTCCGGCGCGGCGCAGCGGCTGCTGGCGGCCGCGTCCTCGCACTTCTGCTCCGCGGAGCGGCAGTACCGCTTCCCGCTGGCCTACGGCGGCCAGCGCGCCCCGACCGCCCAGTGGACCGCTACCGCCGCGGGCGCGGCCGTGCTCGCGGCCCCCGATGCGGCCAAAAGCAGCCCGCTGCGCATCACGCACGCGGTGTTCGGCAGGATGGTCGAGCTGGGCGTCAAGGACGCGAACAACATGGGCGCGGCGATGGCGCCCGCGGCCTGCGACACCCTCGCCGCCCTGCTGGCCGACCTCGGCGCGCAGCCGCGCGACTTTGACCGCATCGTGACCGGCGATCTGGGCCGCGTGGGCGCAGACTTGCTGCTCACGCTGCTGCGCGGAGAGGGGATCGACCTCGCTCCGGTGTATGCGGACTGTGGCGTGCTGCTGTTCGGCGAGGGGCAGGATACGCACGCGGGCGGCTCGGGCTGCGGCTGCTCGGCGGCGATGCTGTGCGGCCCGCTGCTGCGGGAGCTGCAGGCGGGCAAAAGCCGGCGGCTGGTGCTTGCGGGCACGGGCGCGATGATGAGCCCGACCACGGTGCAGCAGGGGCAGCCCATTGCGGGCATCTGCCACGCGGTCGTGATCGAAAGGAGCGGCGCATGAGCTGGATGGGATATGTCAACGCTTTCTGGGTG
>CALWJG010000112.1 GCA_944380945.1 uncultured Agathobaculum sp.
GCGAGCCACAGCGCGACGAACCCGCCCGTGATGGACGCGCAGCGCGTGCCGCCGTCCGCCTGGATGACGTCGCAGTCCACGGTGATCTGGCGCTCGCCGAGCGCTGCGCGGTCGACCACCGCGCGCAGGCTGCGCCCGATCAGGCGCTGGATCTCGCTCGAGCGGCCGTCCAGCTTGAGGCTCTTGATGTCGCGCTTTTTGCGCGTGTTCGTGGCGCGCGGGAGCATGGCGTATTCCGCCGTCACCCAGCCGAGACCCTTGCCCTCGAGGAAGGGCGGCACCTTATCCTCCACCGAGGCGGTGCAGATCACCTTGGTGTTGCCCATCTCGACCAGCACCGAGCCCTCGGCATACATGGTATAGTTCGTTGTGATCTTCACCGGACGCATCGCGCCCGGGGTTCTTCCGTCCGGTCTCTGCATCATTCGTTTCCTCCTTCAGACGGCAGCAGCGCTTCGAGGAAGGACGCGCGGTCGAAATCGACCAGATCGTCGATCCCCTCGCCCACGCCGACCAGCTTGACCGGCACGCCGAGCCCCGCCGAGATCGCGATCACGATGCCGCCCTTGGCGGTGCCGTCCAGCTTGGTGAGGATGATGCCGGTCAGGTGCGCGGCCTTGTTGAACTCCTCCGCCTGATGCACCGCGTTCTGGCCCGTGGTCGCGTCCAGCACGAGCAGGGTCTCGCGCGAGGCGTCCGGCAGCTCGCGGCCGATGACGCGGTCGATCTTGGCCAGCTCGTTCATCAGGTTGGCCTTGTTGTGCAGGCGGCCCGCGGTGTCGACGATGATCACGTCGCTCCCGCGCGCCTTGGCTGCGGAGATCGAGTCGAACACGACCGCCGCGGGGTCCGCGCCCTCGCCGTGGCGCACGATGTCCGCGCCCGCGCGTTTGGCCCAGATCTCGAGCTGGTCGGCCGCCGCGGCGCGGAAGGTATCCGCGGCGGACAGCATGACCTTTTTGCCCTCGCTGACGTACCGCGCGGCCAGCTTGCCGATCGACGTGGTCTTGCCCACGCCGTTGACGCCAATGACCAAAATGACCGCAGGCTTACCCGAAACATCCAGCGGCTGATTGTCCAGCATATTGTCGGTCAGCACCTCGCGCAGCAGCTCGCGCAGCTCGGGCGCGGTGGTGATCTTGCGGAGCTTGGCGCGCTTTTCCACCTCGGCGACGATCTTCGCGGAGGTCTCCGCGCCCACGTCGGACAGGATGAGCGCCTCTTCCAGCTCCTCGAGCAGGTCCTCGTCGATCTTGACGAACGCCGCGAACACGTTATCCAGCGAGCGGTTCACCGCGTCGCTGGTCTTTTGCAAACCCTGTTTGATCTTATCAAATAATCCCATATTCTTCTCCTGACTATATTGATGCGCCGGCAGGCACGCCGGTTTTCATCGGATCGCGCTGCCCAGCTGCTTTTCCGCCTCGGCGAGGTTGAGCATGAGCATCTTGGACACGCCCTGCTCCTGCATGGTCACGCCGTAGAGCATATCGGCCTCCTCCATGGTGCCGCGGCGGTGTGTGATGACGATGAACTGGGTCGAATCGGTCAGCCGCCGGATGTACTGCGCGAACCGCGCGACGTTGACGTCGTCCAGCGCGGCCTCGATCTCGTCGAGCACGCAGAAGGGCGTGGGCCGCAGCTTGAGGATGGCAAAGTACAGCGCGATCGCCACGAACGCTTTTTCGCCGCCCGAGAGCAGCGTCAGCGTCTTGACCGACTTGCCCGGCGGGGACACGCGGATGTCGATGCCGCAGTTCAAAATATCCGAGGTGTCGGCCAGCGACAGCTCGGCAAAGCCGCCGCCGAAGATCTCGCGGAAGGTCTGGCCGAAATAGGCGTTGAGCTTGGCGAACGCCGACGCGAAGATCTCCTTCATGTTGACGGTCAGCTGCTCGATGACCTTGTAGAGCTCCTTCTGGGCCTTTTCCAGATCGTCCTTCTGGCCGCCCATGAACGTATACCGCTCGAGCACCTGCTTGTATTCCTCGACCGCGTCCAGATTGACGTTGCCCAGCGCGCGCATTTTAGCGCGCAGGCCCTTGGCCTGCTCGCGCGCCGCGGGCACGTTTTCCAGCGGCTGCGCGACCTCGGCCGCGGGGGTGGGCGTCAGCTCATAGCTTTCCCACATTTTGTCCAGTATCTGCGCTTCCTCGTTTTTCAGCTGGCCCGCCCGGTTTTCCAGACGCGCCGCCTCGCGCTCGAGGTTCAGGATCTCTTCGTTTTTGCCCTGCGCTTCGCGCTCCACCCGGGCACGCGCGCCTTCGATCTGCTCGCGCCGCGCCATCTGCGCGGCGATCTGCCCGTTCAGGCGCTCGGTGACCGCGCCGGTGTCCTCCCGGCTGGTCTGCGCCTGCGCGAGCGCTTCGGTCAGGCGGACGATCTCGGCTTCAAAGCCCGCGATGGTGTCCGCCGCGCCGGATACGCCGGCGTCCAGCTCGCCCTTGAGCTGCTCGAGATCGGCCAGCGCGCGGGTCTCGCTCGCGGCCTCCGACCGGTTCTCCGCAATCTCGGCCTGCAACGCCGCGGCCTGCGCGGCGTTGTCCGCCGCCTGCGCTTCGAGCGCGTCCATGGCGCTGCGGCAGTCCGCGGTCTGCTGCTCCGCCGCGGCGCACGCCTGCCGCACCTCGGCTTCGCGCGCGGTGCAGCGGGCGATGGTATCCTGATACTGCTGCCCCGCGGCCGCGAGGTTGTCCCGCTCGAGCAGCAGCCCGTCGTACTGGTGCTGCAGGCTGTCGAGCAGCGCGCCGTGCTGGGTGACCGAGGCGCGCAGGCCGGCCTCATCCTGCTCCGCGCGGATGCGCTCGGCCTCGATGGCCTTGAGGTCGTAATCGAGCGCCGCGAGCTCCTCTCTGGCGGCGTGGAACGCCTGCTCCGCCGCCTTGTGCTGTGCGGCGAGCGTTTTTGCCTGCTCCTGCGCCGCGCGCAGGCGGCCCGCGCGGGCGAGCGCGCCCGTGCCGCGCGAGGCCGAGCCGCCGGTCATCGCGCCGCCGGCCTGGATGATCTGTCCGTCCAGCGTGACGATGCGGAAGCGGTGGCCGTACGCTTTGGCGAGCGAGAGCGCGGTGTCCATATTTTCACACACGACCGTGCGCGCCAGCAGATTGCGCACAACGGCCGCATAGCGGTCGTCAAACCCGACCAGACGGTCGGCTGTGCCGAAGCAGCCCTGCCGCCGGTCCAGCCCGTCCTCCCGCAGCGAGGCGGGGCGGATGGTGTCGATGGGCAGGAAGGTGGCGCGGCCGCCGTCCGTGCGTTTGAGATATTCGATGCAGCGCTTGCCGTCCGCCGACGTGTCCACCACGATGGAGGACGCGGACGCGCCGAGCGCGGTGTCGATCGCGGTGACGAATTTGTCCTCGGTCGTGATCAGCGCGGAGACCGGGCCGTGCACGCCGCGCATCGCGCCGCGCTCCGCCTGCTGCATGACCGCTTTGACCGATCGGGAAAAGCCCTCGTAGTCGCGCTGCATGTCGGACAGCATTTTGACGCGGCCCTGCACCTCGGTCAGCGCGGCGGCGGCCTTGTTCAGCTCGGCCTGCAGCGTCTCCACCTTTTTGCGGCGGCTCTCCGCCTTGAGCGCTATGCCCTGCGCCTTGTTCTTCGCGCCTGCAAGCGTGTCCAGACAGCCGCGCATGCGCGTCTCGAGCGCCTCGTGCGCCTGCCGCTCCTTTTCCAGCCGCCTGCCCGCGGCCTCGATGTCCGCGGCGATGGTATCCCGCCGCCCGTCCATGCCGGAGAGCGCGGTCTCGGCCGCGGTGCGGTCGAGCGCGAGTGCGTGCAGCGCATCCTGCTGCGCCTGCCGCGCCTGCTCGGCCTGCCGCAGGTCGTGCTCCGCCGCCGCGCGCTGCGCGGCCTGCGCCTGCGCCTGCGCGGACAGGTCGGCCTGCCGGGCGGTCAGCCCGTCGTGCTGGGCGTCCAGCAGCTCGATGCGCGCGCGCCGCGCCGCCAGCTGGGCGCTCAGGTTCTGCGCCTGACCCGCGCGCTGCTCGCTCTCGCGGCGGGCGCGGTCGATATTCTCCCTGTTGTTCTGGATGTTGGCCTGCAAAACCGCCGCGCGGCTCGCCTGCTCGGCGGCGCGCTGTTCGGTCTCACGCAGCTGCTGGCGCAGGCGGTCGGCCTCGCGGTCGATCTCCCGCATATCCGCGGCGAGCTGCTCGGACTGGCTGTAAAACGCCTGCTGCGCCTGCTTTGCGTCGTCCAGCTGACCGGTGCAGGTCCGGGTATCCTGCTCGAGCTTGGCGGAATCCGCCTTGATGCGGTCGAGCGAGATGAGCCACAGCGAGATCTCGAGCACGCGCAGCTCATCGCGCAGCAGCAGGAACTGCTTTGCCTTTTCCGCCTGCTTTTCCAGCGGGCCGACCTGCCGCTCGAGCTCGTCGTACAGGTCGCGGATGCGGTTCAGGTTTTCCTCGGTCGCGGCGAGCTTGCGCTCTGCCTCCTCCTTGCGGTAGCGGAACTTGGTGATGCCGGCGGCCTCCTCGAAGATCTCGCGCCGGTCCTCGCTCTTGAGCGACAGGATCTCGTCGATGCGGCCCTGTCCGATGATGGAATAGCCGTCGCGCCCCAGACCTGTGTCCATGAACAGCTCGTGGATATCGCGCAGGCGGCAGTGCTTTTTGTTGAGGAAGTATTCGCTCTCCCCCGAGCGGTAATAGCGGCGGGTCACCATGATCTCGGTGAACTCCGAGCGGAACACGCCCTCGGAATTATCCAAAATCAGCGAGACCTCGGCAAAGCCGACCGGCCCTCGCTTGGCCGTGCCGCTGAAAATGACGTCCTCCATCTTGGCGCCGCGCAGCGAGCGGGAAGACTGCTCGCCCAGCACCCAGCGGATGGCGTCCGATATATTGGATTTACCTGAGCCGTTCGGCCCGACGATAGCGGTCATGCCGCCGAGGAATTTGATCTCCGTCCGGTCCGGGAACGACTTGAAGCCCTGTAAGATCAGGCTTTTGAGTACCATGTAACACCTCTGCCCCATATAACGTATATATGGTTTTATTTTACCACCGCAGCGCCGTGTTTTCAATGCGCAAACCCACAATTTACACCCTGTCCACAATTTTTGAGCCCCGCTGGACAGCCGCCCGCCCGGCGTGCTATCATAAAGGCACAGACAGACAGGAGGCGGGCGCGATGGATCAGCGCGAGAAACAGGTGCGGCAGTGGTTCGATATGTGGCTGACCGCGCAGGATACCGGCATCACGGCGCTCTTCACGCCGGACTGCGTGTACACCGAAAGCTGGGGGCCGCAGTACCACGGCGCCGCGCAGGTCAAGCACTGGTTTGACGAATGGAACACGCGCGGCCGCGTGCTCGTGTGGGACATCCGGCAGTTTTTCCATCAGGGCGGCCAGACCGTGGCCGAATGGCATTTCTGCGACCGGATGCACGACGGCCGAGTAGAGGAATTCGACGGCATGTCGCTCATCCGCTGGGCGGCGGACGGCCGCATCGCCGCGCTCACCGAGTTCGGCTGCAACGTCCACACCTATGACCCCTACGCAGACGGCCCTGTTCCCCGTTTCCGGGACGAAACGATAAGCTGGTTTTGACCTGCCGCACAAAAAATCCCTCGGGACCCATCCCGAGGGATTTTTTCCGGCAATGCCGTATCAGCGGCGCCGCCTATTCTACGCCCATGGTCCTCAGCGCCTGCTTGGCCGCCATCTGCTCGGCC
>CALWJG010000113.1 GCA_944380945.1 uncultured Agathobaculum sp.
TAAGGCTGTCGAAAAACTGCGTTTTTCGAACAGCCTCTCGATCGAAACCACGCTTGCACTCATTCAATAGCCGCCGCATTGCGGCGGAAAGCGGTCAGCGGGCTACGGCCCGATCGAATATTCCGCTGTCTGCGCGCGCCCTATAGGCACACTTGACAGCGGTTTGTATAAAATCCGAGGTACACGCCCCCGGATTTTATGAAAGCAGCGGTTTCACCGCTGCTTTCTGTTTGAATGCGCGCCTGCGGCGCGAGGACTTTTTTTGACAAACTGAAGCCGCCCATCGGGGCGGCTTTTGCTTTACACCTTTTCAGTTTTCGAGCTGCGCCATCTGCGCGTTCACCGCGTCCTCGCAGTCGCGCATGGCGTCCAGCGTCTGCTGCATAAGCTCATCCAGCGTCAGGCCGCACAGCTCGGCGCCCTTTGCGATCACCTCGCGCGAGCAGCCTGCGGCGAACTTCTTGTCCTTGTATTTCTTCTTCAGGCTCTTGAGCTCCATATCCTGCACGCTCTTGGACGGCCGCATGAGCGCCGCCGACCAGACAAGGCCGGTCAGCTCGTCGGCCGCGAACAGCAGCTTTTCCATCTCGCGCGTGGGTTCGACGTCCGAGCACAGCCCCCATCCGTGGCTACACACCGCGTGGATGGTCGCCTCGTCCGCACCGCCCGCGCGCAGCAGTTCAGGGGCCTTTTGGCAGTGCTCGTCCGGCCACTGCTCAAAGTCGATGTCGTGCAGCAGGCCGACCACGCCCCAGAAGTCCGCGTCCTCGCCGCGCTGCCGGGCGAAATACCGCATCACGCCCTCGACCGTCAGCGCGTGGCGCAGATGGAACGGCTCCTTGTTGTACTTGCAAAGAAGTTCCCAAGCCTTGTTTCTGTCCATGCTTCCGCATCCTTTCTCTCGCCGCCGTGCGGCGGCATAAAATCCGTAAACGGCCGCGCCGTTTGCACCTCCGCTGTTATTGCAGCCACGAGGGCTTCTCGCGCATGCGCACGCCCGCCGCGATGCCGAGCGCGGCGTACATGGTCATGATCGAGGTGCCGCCGTAGGAGAAGAACGGCAGCGTCAGGCCCATGACCGGCAGCAGGCCGATGTTCATGAAGATGTTCATAAAGGTCTGGAACAGGAACATGCCGCCCACGCCCACCGCCAGCAGGGCGGAAAACGTCGTGGAGGCGCGGTAGGAAACGTAGAACAGCCGCACGATCAGCAGCGTCAGCAGCAGCACGATCAGGATGCTGCCGATAAAGCCCAGCTCCTCGCCCGCGACCGAGAAGATATAGTCGGTCTGGTTTTCCGGCACCAGCTGCATCTGGGTCATGGTGCCGTGGGTCAGCCCCTGGCCGGACACCTGCCCCGAGCCGATGGCGATCTTGCCGTAGGTCGCCTGACGAGAAGCGTCCAGATCGATCGACGGGTCGAACAGCACGAGGATGCGGGTCTTCTGGTATTCATCCAGCGCAAAGTTCCACAGGAGCGGGATGCTGGCGACGCCCAGCCCCACGCCGACCGCCAGCCACTTGATCGACAGCCCGGCCGCGAACAGCATGATCAGCGCGATCATGAAATACTGGATCGCCATGCCGGTGTCGCCCGAGGAAATAATGACCGCGCCCATCATAATGAGCGTGTGCAGCGCGATGACGAACAGCCCGCGCCACTCGCTGATGTGCTCCTTGATCTCGGAAATATGCGCGGCGAGCGTGAAAATGAAGATCAGCTTGCCCAGCTCGCCCGGCTGCAAATTGGTAACTTCCAGATCGAGCCACGCGCGCTGGCCGTTGACCTCGGTGCCCAGCGGGGTGAACAGCAGCAGCTGCAGGCCGATGTTGATCAGCACGAATATCTTCCACCAGCCGCTCATGGTCTCCAGATCGATCAGGCTCATCAGAACGAATGCGGCCAGACCGATGACGATCGCCGCCGCCTGAATGACCAGATTGCGGGTGCTGCCGTCCTGCCATGTGGCGGGGTTGAGCGTGGCGGAATAGATCAGCACCATGCCGTATGCCGAGCAGACCAGCGCGAGGATCGCCAGATACAGGTCGGTATTCTTGATATAATTGACGACCGTTTTGACAACGTCCATGCCGTCCCTCCTTTGGCCGGTATTTTTCAACGCTTTATATCATACCACAATCAGGCTGCTTTTTTAAGTCACAAATTCGGCAAATTTTTCGCGCCGCAAGCTGGAAAACTGTGCACAACATTGTTATAATGAAAGCAATATCAATGCGCAGACAAAAAGGGAGGAACTGCTATGTTATCCGATATCGAAATCGCACAGGGCTGCCAGATGCGCCCGATCACCGACGTCGCCGCGGACGCCGGTCTGGATGCGGACGACCTCGAACTCTACGGCAAATACAAGGCCAAGCTGTCCGCCGACGTGTGGAACAAGGTCGGCGGCCGCCCGAACGGCAAGCTGGTGCTGGTCACGGCCATCAACCCCACCCCCGCGGGCGAGGGCAAGACCACCACGACGGTCGGCCTCGGTCAGGCGATGGCAAAGCTCGGCAAAAAAGCGATGATCGCGCTGCGCGAGCCCTCGCTCGGCCCGGTGTTCGGCATCAAGGGCGGCGCGGCCGGCGGCGGCTGGGCGCAGGTCGTGCCGATGGAGGACATCAACCTGCACTTTACCGGCGATATGCACGCCATCACGGCGGCCAACAACCTGCTCTGCGCCATGCTGGACAACCACATGCAGCAGGGCAACGCGCTTGGCATCGACCCGCGCCGCGTCATCTTCACCCGCGTGATGGATATGAACGACCGCGCGCTGCGCAACATCACCATCGGTCTGGGCGGCAAGGTCAACGGCGTGCCGCGCGAGGACCACTTCATGATCACGGTCGCCAGCGAGATCATGGCGATCCTGTGCCTTGCCTCGGATCTGGAGGACCTGAAAAAGCGCTTCGGCGATATTCTGGTCGCCTATTCCTACGACGGCAAGCCGGTCTACGCGCGCGACCTCAAGGCCGAGGGCGCGATGGCCGCGCTGATGAAGGACGCGATCAAGCCCAACCTCGTGCAGACGCTCGAGGGCACGCCCTGCCTGATGCACGGCGGCCCGTTCGCCAACATCGCGCACGGCTGCAACAGCGTGCAGGCGACCGGCCTCGCGCTCAAGCTGGCGGACATCGCCATCACCGAGGCCGGCTTCGGCGCGGACCTCGGCGCGGAGAAATTCATGGACATCAAGTGCCGCAAGGCCGGCTTTGCGCCCGACTGCATCGTGCTGGTCGCGACGGTGCGCGCGCTCAAATACAACGGCGGCGTGCCCAAGGCCGAGCTGAACGCGCCCGATCTGGCGGCGCTCGAGCGCGGCATCTGCAATCTGGACGCGCATCTGGACAACATGGCGAAGTTCGGCGTGCCGGTGGTCGTGGCGATCAACGCCTTCCCGACCGACACGGAGGAGGAAGTCGCGTTCATCCGCGAGCACTGCGCGGCGCGCGGCGTGCGCGTGGCGCTTTCCGAGGTGTTCGCCAAGGGCGGCGAGGGCGGCAAGGCGCTCGCAAACGAGGTGCTCGCCGTGCTCGACGAGGGCAAGGCGGACTTCCACATGCTCTACGAGGACGCGCTCCCGCTCGAGGACAAGATCCGCAAGATCGCCAAGGAGATCTACGGCGCGCTCGGCGTGACCATCGCCCCGGCGGCGCACAAGGAGCTCCAGAACATCACCGAGATGGGCTATGGCCACCTGCCGGTGTGCGTGGCAAAGACCCAGTATTCCCTGTCCGACGACCCGGCGCTGCTCGGCCGCCCGACCGAGTTTGTCGTCAACGTCCGTACGGCGCGTCTCGCCGCAGGCGCAGGCTTTGTCGTCGTCGAGACCGGCGCGATCATGACCATGCCCGGCCTGCCCAAGGTGCCGGCCGCGGAGAAGATCGACGTGGATAAGGACGGCAAGATCACCGGCCTGTTCTGATTTTTCATAGGACGCAGCGAAAAGCCGCCCGGAGGGGCGGCTTTTTCATTTGCGCTATTCAGAGAGCGGGACAGTGGTGTCCCCGATCATAAGGGCCTGCACATCGTCGATGCCGATATGCCCCAGACCGCGGTTAAACTCTTCAAACTGAATCTCAAAACCCTCGCTACCACTGCTTTTACTTCTCTGCCACAGCATCTCTCCGTTTTTCAGCTGCAGCTGCACATAGAACGCACGGCTGTTGTCCTGCCCAAGCTGGAGAAACCGGCCGTCCAGACTGATGCCCAGCGGCGCAAGGTATAGGTTATCCAGCTGGACAACGGCGCCATTCGGCAGCGTGACCTGCCGGTCGATCGTCAGGATCTCGTCCACCGGCTCCCATTCTGTCGGGAAAGTGAACGTCCAGTTGCCCTTTATCATTTCATATTTTCCGGTATCTGTGTCCATATAAAAGATCATGTTGAAAATGACCGTATATTCCTCCGGCCACTCCTCCAGATACATCTCGTAAACAAATTCCACCTCGTTGTCATCCTGGTCGGCGTCGGGCAGCACATACGGCCCGCTTGCACCGCCCAAGATGTCCGTCTCGTTGACATCCAGCATTGCCTTGTCATCCGTCACCAAATCCATCTGGGTGCGCGGTATTGTCCCGGGATCCTCAGTCACCTGTTCTGCGCGCAGCGGTTTGCCGTCGTCCCGCGACACTGTCCCCTTGATGTAGACGGTGCGGGTGCTGCCGTACATCTCATCAAAGGTGATGGTATAGCCGCCGTCCGACTGGCTGAGGTTCAGCGGCGTGCCGCCGTGATCCTGCTCCCAATCGTCCATGGTCTGGCGCGCCCAGTCAAGGTACACTGCAGCGGCAACGCAGCCGGTGATCAGCAGCAGCACGGCAGCGGCGACAAGGATCATCCTCCGTTTCGTTTTCATACGTCTCCGCTCCTTTCCTCCGGTGACCGCCTGCAATATGCGGGCCTTGGATGCCTCCGGCAGCGCCGCGCCCGCCATCCGGCGGTCGATCGCCTGTTTCAGCTTATCATCCATCGTCATCCCACCCTTTCAGCGTTTGTTTCAGCTGCGCCCGCGCGCGGCGCAGCCGTGTCGAGACCGTATTTTCCTTTTCGTGCAGCAGCGCCGCGATCTCCGGTATGGTCAGCTGCTGCCAGTAGTAGAGCAGCACCGGCTCGCGGTACTTGGGCGCAAGCGCCAGCACCTGCCGCAGGATCTCGTCATCCTGCGGTTCTGCGTCCGGCGGCGCAGGGATCTGCTCGAGCAGCTCCCCTCCGTCCAGCCGCCTGCGGTACCAGCACAGGCGGCGGTAGTCGCGGCAGACGTTGACCGCGATCGTGGTCAGCCAGGTTTTTTCGCTGGCGCGCGCCTCAAAATCGTCCAGCCTGCGCCAGGCCTTGAGCATGGTGTCCTGCACCGCGTCCTCCGCCAGATGCGGGTCGCTGAGCAGCAGCAGACACAGGCGGTACAGCCGGTCGCCGTGCGCTTCCACCAGACGGGTGAACCTCTCCTGCCGGTCGTTTTCCATTCGCTCGCCCCCTTTCACCCTATTAGACGGCTGCCGCGCGGTTTTCCGTTCACTTTCGCGAAAATATTTCCGCGCGGCCTTCATCCCCGGACAGCCAAACAGGCGGACGCCCCACACAGGGAGCGTCCGCCTGTTTTTTCGCT
>CALWJG010000114.1 GCA_944380945.1 uncultured Agathobaculum sp.
CCCGAAGAAACGGCGCGCCGAGTCGTCGCGCCCTACGCAAACTCACGGTCGCGCAAGCGTGGGATCCTTCGCTGCGCTCAGGATGACAAAAAAAGGGGCGGTTCCCCACGCCTAAGGGAACGAGCGCCCGCCGCGCCATGCAAAAACCCCCGCTCCGGCCGGAGCGGGGGTGTCTTCTGTTCTTCTGCCGCTTACAGGTTGGTCGGCGTGATCGCCTCGAAGTCCTCGAGCGTGCCGCCGTTCATGAAGCAGTCGATGATCTGCTTGCCGCGCGGGTCGAGATCGGGCGTGTCGAACTTGGCCAGCTCCTTGCGGAAGAAGTCGGTCAGGATCTTCGCGCCTGCGTCGTAGCCCTCGGTGCCGACGCGGTCCTGCGTATCCACGCGCAGGTACTTGGAGCGGATGCGCTGGCCGTCGATGGTCAGATCCTTGAACGCGTAGCCGAGCAGCGGGCAGCGGGCCGGCTCCAGATGCTCGCGGCGGACCTTTGCGCCGCCGTGGCGCGCCAGATATTCGCGGCTGATCCACTCGGCCGCAAAGCCAACCTTATACACGCCGATGTGCTGGTTCGGAATGAGCACATAGCGGGTGTTCGGGCAGTTCATGATCTGCTCCAGCAGCAGGTTGGCCTGCTTGACGCGCTGGCCGGTCGCAAACGGCCAGTAGGAGCCGACGCCCTCGCTCTTGAGCTCGTTGCCGGTCACGATGGACGGGTTGTTGAAGCCGCGCGGCGCGACCAGACGCCACAGCCAGGCGAGCGCAGGCGGGATGATGTGCATCATGCCCATGATGCCGTAGTTCGGATGCTCGCGGGTCGTGGGGGGCATGCGCACGCCAAACGAGCGCACGTCAACCTCGACCGGCTCCTTGACGATGTGCGGCACATCCCAGCGCGGCACGATCGCGCGCGGGTTGGAGCAGGGCTTGCCGTTGGAATCGAGCGTATGCTCCCAGATGAGCAGCGTGGCGCCCGCGTGGCCCTCCATGTTGAAGAAGCACAGCGGCTCCTGCGGCTCGGTGCAGATGCGCTCGTATACCGGGTCGCAGCCGTAGTGGGTCACGCCGTCCATGCGCAGGAACCAGCCGTCCTCACCGTCGACCAGCACCAGCTTGCCCGAGCGGTTCTGCAGCTGCGGGTAGCAGGTGGCCATATCGTCGCACACAGGCTCGATCGCGCAGGTCGCGCTCATGGTGATGTAGGTCTCCTCGCCGGTCACTGTATTGGTCGAAAGCAGCACGCGGCCCTCGGGGTCGCGGGCGATGTCCTGCAGCATCTCGCTTTTGCCGCCGCCGGACGCGCCCTCGTGCATGATGACCATTTCGTTCTCATACGGGGTCACCAGACGGCCGCAGGACGCATGCGCGGTCACCCAGTCCTCCTGCTCGCCGATGTCGAGCAGCACGGAATACACGCCCTTCTTGGCGGACGGACCGGGATACAGGTTATAGGAAAACACCTCGTGGCAGTCGTCCAGGCGGTTGTGCACAACGACCTGCTTGCCCTCAAAGTGGGTGTGGCGGAACGGGGGCGCAACGTAGACGATCGCGCGCGGCTTATAGCCCTCGCACTCGGCCGCGTTGACAAAGCCCTGCAGGTGCGCCAGCGCAAACGCGAAGAACGCGCACCGCTTGGGGCATACCAGCATGGAGCCGTAGCCGTAGATGTTGCCGCCCGAATTGAACGGCATCAGGATCAGGTCCTGCGTCTTGAACCACTCCATGGTCTCGCGGCGCAGATCGGCAAACGGATAGCCGTATACGTCGGCAAAGCGCTTTTTATCGGTCGGCTTATCGTCCGCAATGCGCATGCAGTCCGGCTCGCGGCGGCGCATATAGTCCTCCACAAAGTTGACCGACGCGCCGTTCTTGCAGCGGGTCACGTCCGCTTCCTTGACCGGGCCCTTGCCCGGCACATCGAAAATCACATCATATACATCCGCATGGTCGGGGCCGAACACCATATCGTACAGCTCCGCCTTGCTGGTCGGCACGGATACGCTCCTGCAATGCTCGATGACATCGGTGAGCTCATCCGTAAAGGTGAATTTGGTCAGCAGAGAGTCCATCTATTCGTTTCCTCCTTTTCACGCCGCCGGGTCTCCCAGCTTGCAGGGCGGCGTGCCTACGGAACCCTGTCAAAAACCTGCCGTTTAACAAGGCCAATTGTTCTTCATTTATATCATACCCCAAAACCGGCTGTCCCGTCAATCGATTTTGCGTTTTTTGCAGGATTTTAGTGAACTTCTTGCAAAATGTACAAAACCGGCCCGCCGCTCTCCCTGTTTTCTTCACGCGGACAGTTGTCCCGCTGTTTCATTCTGCGAAATGCACAGTGATCCGCACGATCTCGCTGCGCGTGCCCACGCGCATATCCGGCCCCCACACGCCGAGGCCGGAGGTGACGACCGAGTGCATCTCCCCCACCTGCAGATAGCCGCAGGGGTTGTCCCACACGATGGGCAGCAGCAGGTTGCCCGGGAACAGCTGCCCGTCGTGCGTATGTCCGGACAGGTCGAGGTCCGCGCCCGCAGCGGCCAGCTCCTCCAGCTCCTTCGGCTGGTGGTCGATGACAAAGATGGGCGCGTCCGGGTCGAGGGGCGCGAGCAGCTCGTCCGGCGTCAGGCGGGTGTCGGCAAGCTTTTTGTCGCGCGAGGGGTCCTTGCGGCCGGCAAGCTGCACGCCGTTCGGCAGCGTCACGGTCTCGTCCTCGAGCAGGGTCAGCCCCGCCTGCTCGAGAAATGCGGTCATGCGCGGGTCGTCCTTGTCCTGATCGGGCGTGTCCCAGGTGAAGCCCGCGAGGATGGGCTCGGACACATCGTGGTTGCCCCAGCATGCATAAGCGCCGTATGTACTCTGCATGGAGGCCAGCGCGGCCGCGACGCGGTCGGGCGCGGGGATGGCCTCAAATTCATTGTCAAAAATATCGCCCGCCATCACGATCAGGTCGGGCTGCATCGCGCTGACCGCCTGCGCCGCCTGCTCGATGTAGGCCGGCTCGGTGCTGTAACCCAGATGCAGGTCGGCCAGCAGCGCGACCGTCATATCCGGCCCGTCGCCCGGCACCGTGACCTCGTATTCGGTCACGCGCAGCGTGCCCGCGTTCACCATGCCGTAAATGCTGACCGCGCACACCAGCGCGAGCGCAATGCCGCCCTGCACCTGCCGCACGCGCTGCATCTGCTGGAAATCCCTGCCCCGCGCCCGGCGGACAAAGAACAGGATGAGCTCGACCAGCAGGATCGCCAGCGCCAGATACAGCATCCAGCCCAGCCAGTAATTGCTGACCTGCTTGAGAAAGCGCCGCAGCCCGGCCGGCGACTGCACGAGAAAGCTGGTCAGCGGCGTGAGCGATACAAAGGCGTACAGCACGATGAGCGCGATGCGGAACGCCTTTGTGCCGCACAGGCGGTGGCAGCAGCCGGTCCAGCGCAGAACCCAGTGCAGCATATAGATGTTGACTGCCAGATAAAAAGGTGCGATAATGAAAGCAAGCATTGTCAAAACTCCATGATAATTGTCAGTTTTTCAAAAAAGGGGAAAATCCATTCTATGTGGCAACGAAAAGAGATCAAAAAAAGCGGTAAGCGCCAGCTTTTCCGCAACTGGGCCGCGATGGTCGCGGTCTGTTTTATTCTGGCGTTTACCGGCGCGGAATTTGCCGGCTCGGTCGACTTCATCGGCGAGTTTGACCCGTCCGCCATGCTGCCGGACGATCAGGTCGTCATTCAGCAGGTCAGCCTGTCCAACTGGGAGCTGATGCTCGAATGGCTGCACATCGACCCGATGGACGGCACGCATCCCATGTGGGCGGCGGCCGACCAGAACGCCGCCCCGCTGTTCGACGCGGTGACCGCGCCGTTCTCCGCGTTCTTCGCGCTGCTCGAGCGCTCGCAGTTTGCGGGCTGGCTGGACATCACGCTCGCCGTCGTGGGCATCGCGGGCGGCGTGTGGTTCTCGGTCTGGGTGCTGGGCGCACTGACCGTCGGCTCGCGCCGGTTCTTCCTCGAGAGCCGCGTGCGGGATAACATCAGCATTTCCGCCATGTTCGCGCCGTTCGGCCGCGGCAAATGGTGGAACGTCACCAAGGCCATGCTGCTGCGCTCGATCTACCAGCTGCTGTGGTGCTTCACGGTCATCGGCTTCCCGATCAAGTATTACTCCTACCGCATGGTGCCGTACATCCTCGCGGAAAACCCGGCGGTCAAGCCCACCGAGGCGATCCGCCTGTCCCGCCAGATGATGGACGGCAGCAAGTGGCGCTGCTTTGTTCTGGATCTGACCATCTACCTGCACTGGACGTTCATCCCCATGGTGATCGCCACCGTGCTGGGCACGGCGGCCGGCCTGCTGACCGGCGAGATCGTGCTGTGCCAGTCGATCGCCGCCGCGCTCACCGGCGTGCTCAGCCTGCTGTTCGTCAACGGCTACCGCTCGGCGTCCTACACCGCGGTATATGCCGCGCTGCGGCAGGCGCAGCTTGACGCAGGCGCGCCGGGTTCGGATGCGTTCATCGTGCCCGCCTTCGGCGAGGCCATGCCGGAGGGCAAAAAGCCCCGTCTGCCGGATGCGGACGTCCATCTGCCCGCAGACCCGGTGTTCCACTTCGCGCAGGAGCACAAGCTGGACTACAAGCGGCATTACAGCATCCGCACGCTCATCCTGCTGTTCTTCGCGTTCTCGATCGCGGGCTGGCTGTGGGAGGTCACGCTGCACATCGTCACCAAGGGCATGCTGGTCAACCGCGGCACCATGCTCGGCCCCTGGCTGCCGATCTACGGCGCGGGCGGCGCGCTCGTGCTGTTCCTGCTCAAAAAGCTGTTCACCCGCCCGGTGGCGACGTTCTTCGTCTCCATGGCGCTGTGCTCGGTCATCGAGTATTTCACCAGCTGGTATCTGGAATACACCAAGGGCATCCGCTGGTGGGATTACAGCGGCTACTTTATGAACCTCAACGGCCGCATCTGCCTGGAGGGCGCGGTCATCTTCGGTCTCGCGTGCTGCGCGGTGGTGTACTTTGCCGGCCCGCTGCTCGGCGGGCTGATCGACAAGCTCTCCCCCGCTGCGCAGAACACGCTGTGCGCCGTGCTGGTCGCCCTGTTCGCGGCGGACGCGGTGTATTCCCACTTCCACCCCAATCAGGGCGCCGGCATCACGGATTACAACGACTGGCAGGCGGATGAATCCGCCGCCGAAGCCGCGCTCACCGCTTCCAGCGCTCCCAAACACGGGTAACGGACGTACAGCCGCCGTCCCGTTCGATCTCGAAAACCGCTCCCGCAAGCGCACAGTCGCCGGGGGCGGTTTTGAAATATTCGGTCAGATCGCCGCGGAACATGGCGATCGACTGCTCCACGCACACGCCCAGCACGGACACGATCGGCCCGGTCATGCCGATGTCCGTGATGTAGCCCGTCCCCTTGGGGTTGACCCGCTCGTCCGCGGTCTGCACATGGGTGTGCGTGCCCCAGACGGCGGACACGCGCCCGTCCAGATAATAGCCCATGGCGAGCTTTTCGCTCGTGGCGTTCGCGTGGATCTCCGCCAGCGCGATGTCGTATCTGCCCGCGGCCTCGCGCAGGATCCTATC
>CALWJG010000115.1 GCA_944380945.1 uncultured Agathobaculum sp.
CGGCCCAGGCCGCCCTCTCTTGGCCTTCGGCCAATTCACCTTGTGTCCCCGGATTTTATGAAAGCAGCGGTTCCACCGCTGCTTTCTGTTTGAATGCACGCCTGCGGCGCGAGTACTTTTTTGACAAGCTGCTGCCTTTATCCCTGCGCTGCGGCTTACTGCGCCGCGCCGGCCGGCTGCGGCGCCAGCTTCTTGAGGCGCACGAGCGCGGTCTCCACCTGATGCTCCCGCACCTCGATGACCTGGATGCGCAGATTTTCGGTCTCCACCTCGACCTGCGCGCCGTCTCTGGGCACAGCGCCCAGCGCGTCGAATACCAGACCGTTGAACGTGTCGTAGGTGTCGCTTTCGAGCGCGAGACCGAGCGCCTCGGAAACGTCGTCCAGCGGCGCGCTGCCGCGGATGCGCCACAGGCCGTCCGCGATCTGCTCGATCGCAGGCGCGGGCACGCTGACGGGGTCGTCTCCCAGATCGCCGACCAGCTGCTCGATCAGGTCGTTGCGCGTGACGATGCCGGATACGCCGCTGTACTCATCCAGCACGATCGCGATGCGCTCGTGGTTCTGGCGCATGTTGCGGAACAGAACGTCCGCCTTAACGGTCTCCGGCACGAAGTATGCCGGCTTGAGCGCGTGCTGCATGACGCTTTCGCGGCTCTTGTCCTCCAGCCGGAAATAGTCGCCCGCATTGAGCACGCCTGCCACATCGTCCGCCGTTTCGCCGCAGACCGGATAATAGTTGTGGCGGCTGCGGTAGATGGTCTCCTTCCACTGGTCCATATCATCCTCCAGCCAGAGGAAGGTGACGTCCGTGCGGTGGGTGGCGATCTCGCCCGCGGTCAGGTCGTCAAACTCGAACACATTCTGGATGAACACCTGCTCCTCGCGGTCGATCGCACCCTTTTCGCTGCCCGTGTCCACCATGATGCGGATGGACTCCTCGCTGACCTCGTCGTCCTCCGCGTCCGGGTCAATGCCCAGCAGGCGCAGCACGCCGTTGGTCGAAACGGTCAGCAGCGACACGATCGGCGCAAACAGGGCGGCGATCGAGCTGATCATGGAGGACATGGCCAGCGCGAGCGGCTCGGCCTTGCGCATGGCGACCCGCTTGGGCACCAGCTCGCCGAAGATCAGTGTGAAGTAGGACAAAATGATCGTGATGAGTATGATGGCGATCGTATCCAGCGTGGCCTCCGGAATGGTCACGCCCAGGCTGACCACCCAGCCGACCAGCCGGTCGGAGAAGTTTTCTGCTGCGAACGCACTGCCCAGAAAGCCGGACAGCGTGATCGCGACCTGAATGGTCGCCAGAAAGCGCGCGGGCTGGCTGGTCAGCCGCGCCAGACGCACGGCGCGCTTGTCGCCCGCCTCGGCCATTTTGGCCACCTTGCTGTCGTTGATGGAGATCACGGCGATCTCCGCACAGGCGAACACCGCGTTGAGCGCGATGAGCACGACCTGAAGCAAAAGCATCAGTAATATTGAGTCTTCCAAAGAAATTCCCTCCTAAATTGTACAAAAGCGCACAGGCAAACCAGCCCTCAGTGACGGGGCTGTTCTGTCTGTGCGCAATATTTCGTGTGATAAATGTTGTTGCGATCGTTGTCCGTACTGTCTGCGTCGTCCATGGCGGCGTAAAATATCCTTTCGTCAAATACAATGGCAGTATTATACCAGTTGATGACCGGGAAGTCAAATTTTTTCCGGACAATTAACGCGATCTGAATGCCGGCGGCGGCGCGTCACCGCAAAAAGCCTTCGACGATCTTGGCCTCCGCCTCCTCCTCGGTCAGGCCGAGCGTGCACAGCTTGAGGATCTGCTCGCCCGCGATCTTGCCGATGGCGGCCTCGTGGATGAGGGCGGCGTCCTCGTGTCCCGCGACCAGTTCGGGCGCGGCGCTGACCTTGCCGTGGCCGATGATGATGGCGTCGCACTCGCTGTGGCCGGTGCACGGACGGTTGCCGCGGATGAGCGAGCGGAAGGACTGGTGCGAGTCGTCCCGCGCGACCGAGCGCGAGATCAGGTCGCAGCCGCTGCCGTCGCCGTCCAGCGTCACGTCAAAATCCGTGACCGCCTGCTGGCTGCCGTCGGTCAGCAGGCGCTCGCGCACGCGCAGCGTGGCGCCCGCGGCCAGACGGGCGGACATTTTGCGGTTGGTCGAATCCACGCCGCCGATCTGCGTGGTCTCCATCTCCATCACGCTGTCCTCCGCCTGCTCGACCTGGGTGATGGGGTCGATGCGGCGCGCGCCCGCGCCCTCGCCCGTGCCGAGGTGCTTTTCCAGATACAGCACATGCGCGCCCTTGGCCAGCACAAAGCGGTGGATGCCGTTGTGGCGGGCGTCCTCCTCGCCGTCGGCGTGCACGCCGCAGCCGGCGACGATGGTCACATCCGCGTTTTCGCCGATGTAGAAATCGTTGTATACCAGATCGTCCACCGCGCTGTGCGTCACGCAGGCGGGGATGTAGACGGTCTCGCCCTTGCTGCCGGGCAGCACGGTGACGTCGATGCCGGGCTTGTCCGCCTTGGAGGCGATCAGCACGTTTTTGGTGGACTGCCGGCCGGCGCACAGCCCGTCCTCCCGGATGTTATAGGCCGCGTCCTGCGGCACGCCCGTCCAGTCTGACACGGCGCGGAGCAGGCGTTCGGTGATCTTATTCATAGGGATGCGCTCCTTCCAGCGGACAGCCGCAGGATTTTTCTACGCCCGCGGCCAGTAGCGGCAGGATCTCGTCCCGGCTGCCCTGCGCAGAGACCTGCCCGTTTGCGATGACGACGATCTCATCCGCGATCTCGAGGATGCGGCGCTGGTGCGAGATGATCAGCAGAGAGCCGTCGGTCTCCTGCAGCAGGTCGCGGAACACGTCGATCAGCTTTTGGAAGCTCCACAGGTCGATGCCGGCCTCGGGCTCGTCGAACACGCTCAGCCGCGCGCGGCGCGCGAGCACGGTGGCGATTTCGATGCGCTTGCTCTCGCCGCCGGACAGGCCGGCGCTTACCTCGCGGTCAATGTATTCCCGGGCGCACAGGCCGACCTTGGAGAGCGTTTCACACAGCGCGTCCTCATCCATCTGCTGGCCGGCGGCCAGTTCCATCAGGTCGCGCACGGTCAGCCCCTTGAAGCGCACCGGCTGCTGAAACGCATAGGCGATGCCGCTTCTGGCGCGTTCGGTCACGCTCAGTTTGTTGATCAGCCGGCCGTCCAGCAGGATCTTGCCGCTGTCCGGCTGCTCGATGCCGGCGATGAGCTTGGCAAGGCTGGTCTTGCCGCCGCCGTTCGGGCCGGTCACCACGACGCATTTGCGGTCGGGCACGGTCAGGCTGACGTGCCGGAGCACCGGCTTGTCCGGCACGCCCCAGCAGATATCGTTGAGTACCAGCATGGTGTCTCTGTTCACGATCCTTTCCTCATGTGGGAATTGCAAGTGGCGGGTCTCCGCATGGAAACCCAACCTGATTGTACCACTTTTGTGCATGAAGTCAATACATGCCGCTTTTATATGCGCTGCAGGCAGACAGCAGCCTGCTTTCCGGCGCCGGAGGCCTTTTTGCTGCGCTGGAATAAAACGCCTCTTCGGGCGGATCCTGTCAGGAACGGAAGCTGCGGAAATGCGGCGGCTGCCGTATATTTCGCCGCCGCCGTGGCCATACTACTGCCGAAACCAAAAAGGAGGTCTTTCACATGAACAGTTCTCATTGCAATAAGGCGATCCGCTGCACGGTCGAGCAGTGCGCCAACCACTGCGACAGCGCGGCCTACTGCGCGCTGGACTGCATCACCGTCGGCACGCACGAGGCCAGCCCGAGCATGGACCAGTGCACCGACTGCAAGTCCTTCCAGCGCAAGTGCTGACACAGTAATCGGCCAGTGGGGCGGACGCCGGGCTTGGGACCGGCGCCCGCCCTGTCTCCATAGGAGGGGATGCAGGATGGAAAAGCGCATTGCGATTTTGGGCCTGCTCGTGCAGGACCGGGAGGCGACGGCCGCGGTCAACCGCCTGCTGCATGAGTACGGCGAGTGGATCATCGGCCGCATGGGCATCCCGCACCGGGAGCGGTGCTCGGTCATCACGGTCGTGATGGACTGCCCGGCGGATACGGCGCACGCGCTGTCGGGCGCGCTGGGACGGCTGGACAATGTGCAGGTCAGCGCGCTGGACGCAGGATAACAGAAAACGAAGGAGCGCCTGCTGAGCGGGCGCTTTTTGTTGATTGGAAAATATACGAAAAAGGTAATGTTATCTTGCATCAAGTGGGAGGATATGCTATAATAGAGCAAACAAACGGCAGGACGGGACAGGGCTGCAAAACGGCGGCCTTCCCGTCCTGCGCAGGCATTTTGGAGGAGGGATGTGCGATGGCGGAAAACAGAGTCATATTGGACGGCGCGGCGGAAGCGACCCGTGCAGAGCTGCTTACGGCGCTGGAACATGTGTTTTTTGCCATTCTGCGGGTCGACCCGGCGCGGGATGACGTGCTGATCCTGCAGAGCCGCGACCGGCCCGATCTGGTCGCCCAGCACCACAGCTGGAGCGAATATCTGGCGTCCTATGCCGATGTGCTGACCGGGCCGGGGCGCGAGACGCTCAACAGACGCATGACGAACGAAAGCCTGCTCGCCGCCGACTGCGGCGCGGAGGGCATGTTTTCCTTTGACGCGGCCTATCAGCGCGACGGCCGGACCAACTGGGTCAAGGTCACGGTGAAACTGCAGGACGAGGACGGCGTGCGGTCGGCCTATGTGTTCGTCCGGCAGACCAATGAAGAGCATCTGCGCAAAAGCATCATCGACCTGTATGTTTACAACAGCTGCGATTACTTCATCTATCTCGACGCGCGCAACAACAGCTACCGGATGTTCAGCGGCAGCGATTCGGGCACGCCGCTGCCGCCGGTGGAGTGCGATGATTACGACGCCGCGCTGGTGGAATACGCCCGCAGCTTTGTCGTGCCCGAGGATCAGGAAATGGTCATCCGCGAGATGCGCATCGGCCGCGTGCTTGAGCAGCTCGAGCGGCACGGGGTGCACTCCTTTTACTGCGGCGTGCGCGATCCGGTGCGCGGCTACACCCGCAAGCAGCTGACCTACCGGTATTACGACCGCGACACGCAGATGATCCTGCTCTCGCGCACGGATGTGACCGGCGTCTACCTCGAGGAGCGCGCCCGCCAGCGCGAGCTGCAGGCCGCCCGCCTGGAGGCGCAGACCGACACGATGACCGGCCTGCTCAATTACCGCGGCGCGATCGAGCAGGTGGGCGAAGCGCTCGCCGCGGGCGGCCGCGCGGCGCTGCTGTTCATCGATCTGGACAACTTCAAGCAGGTCAACGATACGCTCGGGCATCTGGAGGGGGACCGGCTGCTGCAGCGGGTCGCGCAGGTGCTGCGGATGCAGACCCGGGAAAACGACCTGCTGTGCCGCGTGGGCGGCGATGAGTTCATCGTGTTCCTGCGCGGCGTTACGGAAAAAGTGCAGGCGGCGGACTGCGCCGGGCGCATCTGTGAGGCGATCCGCCGCATCCCCCTGCCGGAAAACGGCATTCCGGCGATCTCGTGCAGCATCGGCGCCGCCTTTGCGCC
>CALWJG010000116.1 GCA_944380945.1 uncultured Agathobaculum sp.
GGCACAAAGGCGCTGCCCGCGGTGGTCAACCCGTTCACCGACTGCAGCGACACCGAGGTGCTCAAGGCATACAACCTCGGCGTGGTCAACGGCATGTCGGCGACTACGTTTGCGCCGGACACGCTGCTCAGCCGCGAGCAGGCGGCCGCCATGCTGACGCGCGTGTTCAAGCGCGCCACCATCCCCGGCTGGACGCTGGACAACGACGCCGCTTTCCCGCTGGAGTTTACCTATCCGGCAGCCTTCGCGGACGACGCGAACATCTCGGCTTACGCTAAGGAGAGCGTGTACTTCATGGCGGCAAACAGCATCATCAACGGCGTGGGCGGCAATAAGTTCGCGCCCAAGAACACCACGAGCGCGGAGCAGGCGCAGCATTACGCCAACGCCACGCGCGAGCAGGCGCTCGCCATCGCCGTGCGCATGGTGGACAACCTGAAGTGATCCTGCGCCGCAGGCGAAAAAAACCGGAACCCGAGGGTTCCGGTTTTTTGTCGTTTGAAACTGTACGGCTGGAACGATATTTTTTATTCCGCCGAGGACAGCATCAGCTTGATGCGGTTCTCCTGATTGATCTTGGACGCGCCGGGGTCGTAATCGACCGCGACGATGTTCGCCTGCGGGTAGACCTCGCGGATCTTGCGGATCATGCCCTTGCCCGCGATGTGGTTGGGCAGGCAGCCGAACGGCTGGGTGCACACGATGTTGTTGACGCCCTCGCTGATCAGCTCGACCATCTCGGCCGGCAGCAGCCAGCCCTCGCCCATCTTGACGCCCTGCCCGATGACCGCGTGCGACTTTTTGCGCACCTCGTCAAACGGCATGGGCGGGCGGAAATTGCCGTCCTTTTTCATCAGCTTGATGATGTCCGCCTGCTTGCCGAGCACGAACTGGTACACCAGCTTGTACGCCGCCGCGCGCTTCGCGGAGCGGCCGTACAGCTCATGGTCGATGACCGAGTTGTAGATCGAATACAGGCAGAAGTCCATCAGGCCGGGCAGCACGGGCTCGCAGCCCTCGGAGAGCAGGAATTCCTCCAGCCGGTTGTTGCCGAGCGGGGAGAATTTGACGTAGATCTCGCCGACGATGCCGACCAGCTTCTTTTTGCGCGTTTTGTCCAGCTTGACCTTGCCGAACGCGGCCAGCACATACTGGTAAAGGTGCTTGACCTCGCGGTAGTGGATCATGCGGTCGCCGGTGAAGCGGGCGGTGACCGCGCTCATGCAGATCTCGATGGCCTTGTCGGTCGAGCCGGGCACGACCTCGTACGGCCGGCACTGGTTGGCGACCATCATGATCAGGTCGCCGATCAGCAGCGCGTACGCCACCTGGATCAGCATGGTCCGGGTCAGCTTGAAGCCGGGGTTGGCGTCGGTCTCCAGACCGGAGAAGTTGAGCGAGATGACCGGGATGAACCCGTAGCCGTTTTTGGCCAGCGCCTTGCGCATCAGGTGGATGTAGTTGGACGCGCGGCAGCCGCCGCCGGTCTGCGGCAGGATGAGCGCGATCTTGTGGATGTCGTACTTGCCGGACTCGATCGCGTCCATCAGCTGGCCGATGACCAGCAGGGCGGGGTAGCAGGTGTCGTTGTGCACGTTGCGCAGGCCCTGCTCGGCGATGTTCGGCCCCTCGGTGTGCAGCAGCTCCATGTTGTAGCCGAAGTTCTTCATCAGGCGGCACATCAGGCCGAGCTGCACGGGCAGCATGTTGGGCACGAGGATGGTGTAGTCCTTGCGCATCTCCTCGGTGAACTGCGGCAGCTGGTAGCCGCCCGCCGCCTCAGCCGGCGTATTCGCTGTCATTTTGTTGTTGTTCTGCAAGTTTTCTGCCCTCCTCTACGGCGGCCAGCATACTGCGGATGCGGATCTTGGCCGCGCCCAGATTGCTGATCTCGTCGATCTTGAGCTGTGTATAGATTTTGCCGCCATTTTCGCAGATGGCGCGCACTTCGTCGGTGGTGATGGCGTCGATGCCGCAGCCGAAGGACACCAGCTGGATGAGCTGGGCGTTTTCCTTCTTTGTCACATACTTGGCCGCGCCGTACATGCGCGAGTGATAGGTCCACTGGTTGAGCACATGCACCTCGGGCGCTTCGGCCAGCTGCCACACCGCGTCCTCGGACACGATGACCAGCCCGAACGAGGCGATCAGCTGGTCGATGCCGTGGTTGATCTCCGGATCGACATGGTACGGGCGGCCCGCGATGACCGCGATGTCCAGCCCGTGCGTGTCCGCATAGGCGATGGCCTTCTGGCCCTCCGCGCGCACGGCGGCGTAGTAGTCCGCCTGCGCCTGATAGGCGGCGTCCGCCGCCTCGGCGATCTGGCGCTTTTTGAGCTGCGGGTACTTGCCGCAGAAGTATTTCGCCGCGTGCTGCACGAACCGCTTGCGGTCGGTCAGCTCGAAATACGGCATCATAAAGTCGCAGTCCGCGAGCGCGGCGACGTTGGCGTGCAGCAGCTCGGGGTAGTAGGCCACGACCGGACAGTTGTAGCAGTTGGTCGCGCGGCCCTCGTCCAGGTTATAGGTCATGCAGGGGTAGAAGATCGCGTCCACGCCCTTTTCGAGCAGGTTCTCGATGTGGCCGTGCATGAGCTTGGCCGGGTAGCACACCGTGTCCGACGGGATGGAGTGCTGGCCCTGCATGTACATATCGCGGGTGGACACGTCCGAGAGCACGGGCCCGAAGCCGAGCGCGCGCAGGAAGGTGGTCCAGAACGGCGTCAGCTCATAGAAGTTCAGGCCGAACGGCAGGCCGACCGTGCCGAGCGGGGCGGGCACGGGCGAGGCTTCGCCGTAGCTGCGCAGCTTTTCCAGCTTCCATTTATACAGGTTGGGCAGGTCGGCCTTTTTCGCGCCGCCGAGCGGGCGCTCGCAGCGGTTGCCCGAGATAAAGCGGCGGCCGCCGCCGAAGTCGTTGATGGTCAGGCTGCAGTGGTTTTCGCACAGGCCGCAGCGCGCGGATTTGACCGTGTGCTGGAAGTGCGCGAGCACGTCCGGCCCGATCAGCGTGGTTTTCGCGGGGCGGTTGTCCTTGGCGTGCAGCGCCGCGCCGTACGCGCCCATCAGGCCCGAGATGGCCGGACGGGTGACGTTGCGGCCGATCTCCTGCTCGAACGAGCGCAGGATGGCGTCATTGAGGAACGTGCCGCCCTGCACGACGATGTGCTCGCCCAGATCGTCCGGCGAGTGGGCGCGGATGACCTTGTACAGCGCGTTCTTGACGACCGAGACCGACAGGCCGGCCGAGATCGCGTCGATGCCCGCGCCGTCCTTCTGCGCCTGCTTGACCGAGGAGTTCATAAACACCGTGCAGCGCGAGCCGAGGTCGATCGGGTGCTCGGCGAACAGGCCGAGCTTGCAGAATTCCTCGATCGAGTAGCCCATCGAGCGGGCGAAGGTCTCGATGAACGAGCCGCAGCCCGAGGAGCACGCCTCGTTGAGCGAGATATTGTCGATGCACTTGTTGCGGATCTTGAAGCACTTGATGTCCTGCCCGCCGATGTCGATGATGAAGTCCACATCCGGGCAGAAGTGGCGCGCCGCGCGGAAGTGCGCGACCGTTTCGACCAGACCGAAGTCCACGCCGAAGGCGTGCTGGATGAGCGCCTCGCCGTAGCCCGTGACCGCGCTGGACACGATATGTACGCGGTCGCCGCACAGCTCGTAGAGCTTGGTCAGCTGCTCGCGGATGACGTCCGCCGGGTTGCCCTTGTTGGACTGGTAGTGGTGGAACAGGATCTGGTGATCCTCGCCGATCAGCACGAGCTTGGTCGTGGTCGAGCCGCAGTCGATGCCGAGGTAGGCGTCGCCCGTATACATGGTGACGTTCTGCGTCATCACGTCGTGCACGCCGTGGCGGTGCTTGAATTGCTCATACTGCTGCTCGTTTTCAAACAGCGGCGGCAGGTAGTTTGCCACCACCGGCGCGTCCGCCGCGCGCTCGAGCGCGGCGAGCAGCGAATCGACCGAATAGGTCTTCTGCGTGTCCGCGGCGTATTCCGCCGCGCCCGCCGCGATCGCGTAGGGCGCGAGGGCGGGGAAGTGGGCGTGCGCGTCGTCCAGCCCGAGCGTCTGCTGGAAGCGCTGCTGCAGCCCCTTGAAGAAGAACAGCGGCCCGCCGAGGAAGAGCACGTCCCCCTTGATCTCGCGGCCCTGCGCAAGGCCCGCGACCGTCTGCCCCACGACCGCCTGAAAGATGGAGGCGGCCACGTCCTCCTTGCGCGCGCCCTCGTTGAGGAGCGGCTGGATGTCCGACTTGGCGAACACGCCGCAGCGCGAGGCGATCGTGTAGATGCGCTCCGCGTGCAGCGCGAGCTCGTCCAGCTCGGCGGGGGTCACGTCCAGCAGGACGGCCATCTGGTCGATGAAGGCGCCCGTGCCGCCTGCGCACGAGCCGTTCATGCGCTCCTCCAGCTGGCCGGTGAGGAAGACGATCTTGGCGTCCTCGCCGCCCAGCTCGATGACCACGTCGGCCTGCGGCACATGCACGCCGACCGCCTTGCGGGTCGCGAACACCTCCTGCACAAAGTCGATGTCCGCCGCCTTGGCAACGCCGAGGCCCGCCGAGCCGGTGATCGCGCAGCGCAGCGTGTCGTCCGGCCCGATGACCGCACGCGCGTTCTGCAGCAGCTCGACCGCCTTTTCGCGCACCTTGGAATAGTGGCGCTCATAGTGCTTGTGGATGATCTCGCCATCGCGCACGGCCACGATCTTGACCGTGGTCGAGCCGATATCGATACCTACATTTACGTTCATATACCCTGATTCTCTCCCATAATGATCGAAGCGGAAGGCCCCACACAAAAAACCGCACGGCAGGACCGGCGGCGGGGCGTGGGCTGTCTGCAAGATCGGGGCCGCGGCGCGCGCCCGCATTGCAGGCGCAGACTGCGGCCTGTCACTGTTCGAACAGGCCCAAATCTCGCGTATTTTAGTCTGATTATACTATATACGCGCGCGGGGAAAAAGTCAATCCGCTGGCATTATCCAGCGCTGCCGAAAATTGGCCTTGACAAAAGGCGCATTTTTATATAAAATATACCGCGTAATTTCATACACGACCTTATCGAGAGCGGTGGAGGGAACGGCCCGATGAAACCCGGCAACCTGCGTGCAATATGCGCGTAAGGTGCCAAATCCGGCGTAGGAACACGAAAGATGAGGGGGCAAACCGGTCATTTCGCTCCCGCAGGGGAGCGTTTTTTTGTTGCGCCCCAACCGGCACCAGAAAGGAATGGTAAACCAAATGGCACACTACTTTTTCACCTCGGAATCGGTCACCGAAGGCCATCCGGACAAGATCTGCGACCAGATCTCGGATGCAATTCTTGACGAAATCTTAACACAGGACCCGTACGCGCGCGTCGCGTGCGAGACCACCTGCACCACCGGCATGGTGCAGATCATGGGCGAGATCTCGACCACCTGCTATGTGGACATCCCGAAGACCGTGCGCGACACGGTGCGCGAGATCGGCTACGACCGCGCGAAATACGGCTTTGACTGCGACACCTGCGCGGTGCTGACCGCGATCGACGAGCAGTC
>CALWJG010000117.1 GCA_944380945.1 uncultured Agathobaculum sp.
TATGCTATAATAAAAAAACCGAATATTCTGCCGGAGGTCGTTGCCTGATGACGAAAAAAGAACGTGCCGCCGCCGTGACCGCGCTGCTCAAGGAGGTCTATCCGGACGCGGTGTGCGCGCTGCATTATACCCATGATTACGAGCTGCTGTTCGCCACGCGCCTGTCCGCCCAGTGCACGGATGCCCGCGTCAACATCGTGACCGAAACGCTGTTCCGGCAGTTCCCCACGCTCGAGAGCTTTGCCGCCGCGCCCGAGGAGGAGATCGCCGAGGCGATCAAGTCCTGCGGCCTGTTCCGCACCAAGGCGCGCGACCTCAAGGCGTGCGCGGTCATGCTGCTCGAGCAGTTTGACGGTAAGGTGCCGGACAATATGACGGACCTGCTCAAGCTCCCCGGCGTCGGCCGCAAGACCGCCAACCTCATTCTGGGCGACATTTACCACCAGCCCGCCATCGTGACCGATACGCACTGCATCCGCCTGTCTAACCGGCTGGGCTTTGTCAAAAACGAAAAGGACCCGGTCAAGGTCGAAAAGGCGCTGCGCGCGCTGATCGACCCGGCCGAATCCTCGGACTTCTGCCACCGGCTGGTGCTCTTCGGCCGCGAATACTGCACCGCGCGCAGCCCCAAATGCGCCGCCTGCCCGCTCGGCGCGGTGTGCCCGTCGCACCCGATCGGATAGCCCCTACATCAGCAAAACGCCCCGAACGGTTTGGACCCGTCCGGGGCGTCTTTGTTTCATGCAGCGGGCAGGCTCAGATGACGCCCTCCGCGTGGCGCGTGACGTGGCACGAGATGTTGACCACGCACGGCAGGCCGGCGATGTGCGTGCCGAACGGCTCGATCGCGCAGGAGAGCGCGGTCACCGTGCCGCCCAGGCCCTGCGGGCCCACGCCCGAGGCGTTGACCTTGTCGAGGATCGCCTGCTCCATCTCCGCGTACAGCGGGTCGGCGTTGTGCTCGCCCACCGGGCGCAGCAGCGCGCGCTTGGCGAGGAAGGCGGCCTTGTCGCTCGTGCCGCCCAGACCCACGCCGATCACGATCGGCGGGCAGGGGTTGGAGCCCGCGCGGATGCACGCGTCCGCGATGAAATCCACGATCTGCTCCTTGGTCGCCGCGGGGGTGAACATCTTCATCGCGCTCATATTCTCCGAGCCGAAGCCCTTGGGCGCGACCGTGATCTTGATCTGATCCCCCGGCACGATCGAGGTGTAGAGCACGCAGGGCGTGTTGTCGTTGGTATTCTCGCGGCGCAGCGGATCGCCCACCACGGACAGGCGCAGGTAGCCGTCGACATAGCCGCGGCGCACGCCCTCGGTCACCGCGTCCTCGAACGCGCCGCCCACAAGATGCACCTCCTGCCCCACCTCGGCGAACACGATCGCCATGCCGGTGTCCTGACAGATCGGCACGTCATTCTGCCGCGCGAGGTCGCAGTTGGCGATCATCTCGCCGAAGATCTCGCGGCCGAGCGGCGACTGTTCGGCCTGCTGTCCGTCCACGAACGCCTGCCGCAGGTCGGCGGGCAGGTAATAGTTGGCGTCCATGCACAGCTGCCGCACGAGTTTTGTCACTTCCGAAACGTCGATCGTTCTCATGTTGTCCTCCTGTATTCCAGTGCGCCGCTGATGAAAACGGCCTGCACATGATTTCTGATGTCCAGCGGGTCGCCGCTCCACAGCACGCAGTCCGCGTCCATGCCCGCCTTCAGGCTGCCGATGCGGTCCTGCATGCCCGCGATCCGCGCAGGGACCGCGGTCACCGCGCGCAGTGCGTCGGCCGGCTCCATTCCGGCGCGCACGGCCAGCATGAGCGCCATGGGCAGCAGCCGCAGCGGGGTCTCGGGATGATCGACCGTGATCGCGGTCGGGATGCCCGCGCGGCACAGGATGCCCGGCGCCTCATCGGTCAGATGCCGCAGCTCGGGCTTGGACCGGTCGGTCATGAACGGGCCGCACACGACCGGCACCTGCTCCTCCGCCAGCAGGTCGGCGACCAGATGCGCCTCCGTGCCGTGGATGATGACCGGCCGCAGGCCGAACTCCTTTGCGATGCGCAGCGCGGTGAAGATGTCGTCCGCGCGGTGCGCGTGGAAATGCGCCTCCGCCTTGCCCCAGAGCAGGGGCAGCAGCGCTTCGAGCTTGCTGTCGTAATCCGGATCGTCCTGATCCGGGTCGTCCTCCGCACGCGCCTTGCGCGAAAAATACTCCTTGGCCTTGTACAGCTGCTCGCGGATGAGCGCCGCGGTCGCCATGCGGGTGACCGGCGCCTCGTCCTTATCGTGATAGACCGACTTGGGGTTCTCGCCCAGCGCGAACTTGACCGCCAGCGGCGCTTTGAGGATCATATCGTCCACCCGCCGGCCGGCCGTCTTGATCAGCGCGATCTGCCCGCCGATCGGGTTGGCGCTGCCCGGGCTGACCGCCGCCGCCGTCACGCCCGCCTCGCGCGCCTCGCGGAAGCTGCGGTCCATCGGGTTGACGCCGTCGATCGCGCGCAGCTGCGGCGTGACCGGGTCGGTGTCCTCGTTGCCGTCCGCGCCCTCGAAGCCCAGCCCGTCCTCATACAGGCCGAGGTGGGAGTGGATGTCGATCAGGCCGGGGGTGAGCACGCCGCCCTGCCCGTCCAGCACGTCCGCGCAGGCGGGCGGCTCGCCCTCGCCCATGCGGGCGATCCTGCTATCCTCCAGCAGCACCCAGCCGGCAAAGCGGGTGTCCGCCTCGTCCATGGTCCACACCTGCACGTTTTGGATCAGTGTTTGTTTCATGCAAAACCTCTTGAAAATAGATGCTTGACAAATTTGGTAATTTATGGTATATTAAACATGGCAGTTGAGAGACTGCCATGCACCGTTCATATCTTTATCCCCACAATCCTACTTTTTGCGCTCTTTCGGCTGAAAGGGCGCGTTTTTTTGCGTTTTACTGCAAAGCGCATCGTCTCTGCCCCGCCCTGCCCGCATAAAAACAAAACCGAGGTCGCCCTCGGTTTTTGTGTTCAGCGGCGGCGGCGCGAACCGTTCTTGCGGTCCGCCGCATGGCGCACATCGGCCTGACGGCTTTCGCTGTCCGACATGAACGCCTTCAGCTTATCCTCAAAGCTCATGGTAGCCGGATCCCGGGGCGCCTGCGGCGCGCGGGCGCGCGGCGCGGCGGAACGCTGCTGGAAGCGCGGCTGGCGCGGCCCGCTGCCGCCCATGGCGCGCTCCTGGCGCGGCTCACGCGGCTGCGCCTTTTTGATGGACAGGTTGATCCTGCCCGTCTGGTCGATATTGATGACCTTGACCTTGACCTCCTGCCCCTCCTGCAGGAAATCCTTGATGTCGTTGACAAAGGTCGCTGCTACCTCCGAGATATGCACCATGCCCGACTTTCCCTCGGGCAGGGCGACGAATGCGCCGAACTTGGTGATACCTGTCACTTTGCCTTCTACGATCGATCCGACTGCCAAATCCATATAAGTCTTTTTTGCCTCCGTTATTCTTTTCCCTTTTACCGGCTGGACGTGTCGACAAACACGCGCTCCCCCGGCTCCGCATAGCTCAGCTCGCTGCGCGCCAGCTCGCTGATGTCCTCCTCGGAGACGCCACGCTGCATCTCCTCCTGCAGGGCTGCGTTCGCTTCCTCATACTCCTGCACGCGCAGGGAGAGCGAATCGAGCTCCTCCTGTTTGTCCGCGATCTGGGTGCGCAGGCTGATGATGGTAACTGCTGCATAGAGCAGGAACGCCAGCATCAGCAGCTTGACGATCACCGGCATCTTCCGCTTGGACAATCTCAAACCACCTCGCACTGTGCTGCCCGCACCGGACTGATACGGGTTTTATTTTATACCTTTCCTGCGAAAAAGGGAAGAGGATTTTCCAAACTTTTTTGTCAAAAAAATAATTTTTTCCGTCAGTCCCGCACGGTGCAAAGCGTTTTGCACCCCCTGCGCGGCAGCTGCCGCCGCGCGGAGCGCCCGCGCCGCCGCCGACAGCACCGCAGCAAATACGGCCAGCACCGCCCCGCTCAGCGCGGCAAAATACAGCCCCGCGCCGCAAAAAGCCCCGGCCAGCACGAAAAATCGCGCCTGTCCCGGCGCAAAAACCAGCCCGAAGCGGAAGACCGCCGCCGACAGCACGAGCCAGAACACCGCGTCCAGCACGGCGGTCATCGCGCGGCCGCAGCCGGTCTGCCGCCGCAGCGCGCGCAGCGCGTCGTACAGCAGCCCCGCGCCCGCGCCGAGCAGCAGGCTCTGCAGCAGCAGGCGCAGCTGCTCCTGATTGCTGAACAGATACAGATGCATGCCGCTCACCCGCCGAACAGCCGGCTGAACAGCCCGCCGCGCGGCTGCACGCTGTCGTCATACTCGATCAGGCCGATCTCGCCCGCGACGACCAGCTCGCCCGACTCCAGCTGCAGCCGCTCCACATGCAGCCCCTCCCCGCGCACGGCCAGCATGCCGCGCACGGTCTCGAGCAGCACCTGCTGCTCGTCAAAGCTCTGCACATCCACCACGCCCGAGACGTTCAGCCGCTCGCGGCCCTCCAGAATGACCGTATGCGGCATCTCCTTGCTGTATTCTCCGGCTGCCATGCCAGTCCCCTCCTTCACAATGCGTCGCCTGCACTACCCTATGCCGCCCCGCGCGCGGATATGCCGCGCCGCCCTTTTAAGATGCGTAGTGATTTCAGGGGAAATTGAAATCCATTGGTGAATATAGATAAAAAGGGTATGCCCTCCAGATGGGGCATACCCTTTCGCGCGCTGTTTGGTTGTGAGGAAGTCAGGCTTCCCACTCGGCCTTGTGGGCCTCCCACCACGCTGGGAACGCCGGGTCTTTCGGGGAGAGGGTGGGTTTGATGGACATATTCAAAGTCGTTCCGTTCCATTTCGCAATCAGCGGAGAGAAGATTGTCAAAGCGTCCGAAGAACCCAGATACAACAGCTGCATTAAAGACGCCCGTTCTCTGGCCCAGACACTTCCTTGATAATTCTTTGCCATATCTTCCAAGGTTAAGATATGCTGCCCCTCATGAATGGGCTTTAATTGCCCTACAAGATATTGAATGTTTCTTTGATTGGCTTGGAGGCGGCTTGTCACAAACCGCAATCCGTCATCCTCCTTTTCCCAGCCCAAAGAACTGAAATACAGAGAACTCGCTGTTGTTTCCGCCATACCGTCCTCTGCCAAGCACCGATTGAAGATGGCCTGAACATTGGCCTCGTTCAGCTCCTGCGGCTTAAATTGATTGCTCAATTCCTCCAAAGCCTTTGTAATATTTGTAGTCCGCCCCACAGCGCAAGCCCCCTGCCGCGCCTTCCGCGGCGCCAAATTTTTGTTGTTTTTCTTATCATACAATACCGGCCTGCCCTTTGCAAGGCCGGCGGCGGAGATTTTCCCGGTTTCGGCAAACCGACGGAGTTTAGGCAATCACTACTTATCTTGAAAAGGGACATGCCGCGCCGCCTCTTGACAAACTACCGCAGGCGACGTAT
>CALWJG010000118.1 GCA_944380945.1 uncultured Agathobaculum sp.
AAAACGGCGCGCCGAGGTCGTGGCCCAGGCCAGCTTCTCTTGGACCTGCGGTCCAATTCACCTTCTCGCGCCCTACGGGGCTGTTTCCGACCCAAGAGGTGGGCAGCTGACCTGACAGGGCGGGCGCGCAATGCGCGCCCCTACGGCGTGCAACCCAAAGGGTTGCTGCAGTTCCTTGCAAGGACCTCTCCGTCAGCGCCTGACGGCGCTGCCACCTCCCCTCAAAGGGGAGGCAGGATGGGTGGTGCAGGCGGCATCGGTAATCACGCGCACGCGCGGGATTCTTCGCTCCACTTCGTTCCGCTCAGAATGACAAAAGGAGCACGGGTGCAACCTCTCCCTCCCCTGCCCTTTGGCGCAAAAAAGGGCAGACCCACCGGTCTGCCCTTCCACACAGTCGCTTATTCGGTTTCGGCGGTCTCCGCGGGTTCGGAACCCTCTTCCGCGGTCTCGTCCTCCTCTTCCTTGCTCGTGCGCGCGATCGAAATGACCTTGACGTCCTCGCCCGTGCGCATCACAATGACGCCCTGGCTGCCTCTGCCGCATTCGCGGATCTCCTCGCAGCCCGTGCGGATGATGACGCCGTCGTCCGTGATGATCATCACGTCGTTTTCGCTGTCCACGACCGCGACGCCCGCGACCAGACCGGTCTTGGCGGTCAGGTTATGCAGCATCATGCCGCCGCCGCCGCGGTGATGGATGGTGAAGTCCTCCACCGGGGTACGCTTGCCGTAGCCGTTCTCGGTGATCGAGAGCACATACGCGCCCTTGCGCGCGCGCGCCGCGCCGACGACATAGTCGTTCTCGCCCAGACGGATGCCGCGCACGCCGGTCGCGGTGCGGCCCATCGCGCGGACCTCGTTCTCGTCAAAGCAGATCGCGCGGCCCTCGTGCGTGGCGATCAGGATGTTCTGCTGCCCGTCGGTCAGGCGCACGTCGACCAGCGCGTCATCCTCGTTCAGGTTGAGGGCGCGCAGGCCCGCGCGGCGGATGTTCTGCAGGTCGGACAGCACCACGCGCTTGGCAACGCCCTGCCGGGTGACGAAGAACAGGAACTTATCGTCCGCAAACTCCTTGATCGGGAACATGGCGGTGATCTTTTCGCCGCTCTCGAGCTCCAGGAGGTTGACGATGTTCATGCCCTTGGCCGAGCGGCCGGTCTCCGGGATCTGGTAGCCCTTGAGCTTGTACACCTTGCCCCGGTCGGAGAAGAACAGGATGGTGTCATGCGTCGAGCCGGTGAAGATGTCCTTGGCGAAGTCCTCCTCGCGCGTGCTCATCGCGGACACGCCGCGGCCGCCGCGGCGCTGCGCGCGGTAGACCGAGGTCGGCTGGCGCTTGATGTAGCCGAAGTGGGTCAGCGTGTACGCGCACTCCTGCTCCTCGATCAGGTCCTCGATGTCGATCTCGTCCGCGACGTTCGCGATCTCGGTGTGGCGCTCGTCGCCGTATTTCTGCTTGATGTCCTGCAGCTCGTCCTTGACGACCGCGAGGATGTTGGTGTCGCACGAGAGGATCTCCTCGAATTTGGCGATCCTGCCCTCGAGCTCGTTGTATTCGTCGTTGATCTTCTCCTGCTCCAGACCGGACAGGCGGCCCAGACGCATGTCCACGATCGCCTGCGCCTGCGGCTCGTCCAGATGGAACTCGAAGTGCTCGGACCCGTCCACGATGCCCAGCAGCGCGATCTGGTCGATCCAGAACGGCTCGGCCATCAGGTTCTGCTTGGCGTCCGCCTCGTTTTTCGAGGCGCGGATGATCTGGATGATGCGGTCGATGTTGTCGGTCGCGACCTTGAGGCCCTCCAGGATGTGCGCGCGGTCGCGCGCCTTTTTCAGGTCAAAGCGCGTGCGGCGGGCGACGACGTTCTTCTGGAAATCGACATACTGGTCGATGATCTGCCGCAGCGTGAGCACGCGCGGCTGCAGCTTGCCCATGTGGCCGGGCACCAGCGCGATGTGGATCATCGAGATGGTGTCCTCCAGCTGGGTGTAGGTGAACAGCTGGTTCAAAATGACCTGCGCGTTCGCGTCGCGGCGGACGTCCACCACGATCTGCATGCCCTCGCGCGAGGAATGGTCCTGAATGTTGGTGATGCCCTCCACGCGCTTGTCCTTGACCAGATTCGCCATGGACTCGACCAGACGCGCCTTGTTGACCATATAGGGGATCTCGGTGATCACGATCTGGCTCTTGCCGTTCGGCAGGTCGACGATCTCGGCCTTGGCGCGCACCTTGATCTTGCCGCGGCCGGTCGCATACGCGGCGCGGATGCCGCTGCGGCCCATGATCACGCCGCCGGTCGGGAAATCCGGCCCCTTGATGAACTGGCAGATCTCGTCCAGCTCGGCCTCGGGGTTGTCGATCACATAGCAGATGCCGTCGATGACCTCGGTCAGGTTGTGCGGCGGGATGTTGGTCGCCATGCCGACCGCGATGCCCGACGAGCCGTTGACCAGCAGGTTCGGGAAGCGCGAGGGCAGCACGACCGGCTCCTTGAGCTCCTCATCGAAGTTGGGCTGGAAATCGACCGTGTCCTTTTTGATGTCCGCCAGCATGTGGTTGGCGATCTTGGCCATGCGGGCCTCGGTGTAACGGTAGGCCGCCGGGGGGTCGCCGTCCACCGAGCCGAAGTTGCCGTGGCCGTCGATCAGCGGATAGTGCAGCGAAAACGGCTGCGCCAGACGCACGAGCGCGTCGTAAACCGAGGCGTCGCCGTGCGGATGGTAGCGGCCGAGCACGTTACCGACCGTGGTCGCGGACTTGCGGTAGGGCTTGTCCGAGGTCAGGCCGTCCTCATACATCGCATACAGGATGCGCCGGTGCACGGGCTTTAAGCCGTCGCGCACGTCGGGCAGCGCGCGCCCGACAATGACGCTCATCGCATAGTCGATGTAGCTCTTTTTCATCTCTTTCTCGAGATCGACCTGCTTGATATTCTGCTGTTCGTATTCTTGACTCATTCTATGCCTCCAGGGTTGTTGGCGTTCACATTTTTTCTGTCACACAGAACATTTTTAAGCAACATGCTGTCATTCTGAACGAAGGGCGCAGCCCGCAGTGAAGAATCTCGCGCGTGCGCGATCGATATACGTAAAACAGCGCGCAAGCGCGGGATTCTTCACTCCGCTTCGCTCCGTTCAGAATGACAAATATTTCGCTTTGCTCAGAAAAGACATTTATCTGCAAATATCCTCGTACAGATCCCGCCATGTTGGATTCAGTTGATGGATCAGTTCTACCTTTTTGCTTCTTTTCCAACCTTTGATCTGTTTTTCACGCGAAATCGCAGTGTAAATATCCTTTGTTTGTTCAAAATAAATCAGCTGATCCGCATGATAACGCTTTGTAAATCCATCCACCATATGATTTTTGTGTTCAAAAATGCGGCGTTTCAGGTTATTTGTCACACCCACATACAATATATGGTGATTTTTGTTGGTAAGAATATAAACAAAAAATCCCTTACACATCCAAATTCATGACATACTTTGCGTTTTTCTCGATGAACTCGCGTCTGGGCTCGACCTTTTCGCCCATGAGCAGCGCGAAGGTCTCGTCCGCGGCCGCGGCGTCGTCCATCGTGACCTGCAGCAGGGTGCGGTGCGCGGGGTCCATGGTGGTCTCCCACAGCTGCTCGGGGTCCATCTCGCCGAGGCCCTTGTAGCGCTGCACGCGCACGCCCTCGCCCATCTCGGCGATGCACTCGCGCTGCTGCTCGTCCGTGTAGGTATAGCGCACTTCCTTGCCCTTTTCGTTCTTGAAAAGCGGCGGCTGCGCGATATAGACGTGCCCATGCTCGATCAGCGGGCGCATGAAGCGGAAGAAGAAGGTCAGAAGCAGGGTGCGGATGTGGCTGCCGTCCACGTCGGCATCCGCCATCAGGATGATCTTGCCGTAGCGCAGCTTGCTGAGGTCAAAATCGTCGCCGAAGCCCGCGCCGAACGCGGTGATCATCGGGGTGAGCTTGTCGTTGCCGTACACGCGGTCGAGGCGCGCCTTTTCGACGTTGAGCATCTTGCCCCACAGCGGCAGGATGGCCTGATGCCGGCGGTCGCGGCCCTCCTTGGCCGAGCCGCCTGCGGAATCGCCCTCGACGATGTAGATCTCGGTGTAGGTCGGGTCCTTTTCGATGCAGTCCGCGAGCTTGCCCGGCAGGCTTGCCGAGTCGAGCGCGGATTTTCTTCTGGTCAGCTCGCGCGCCTTTTTCGCGGCCTCGCGGGCGCGGGCGGCGGTCTGCGCCTTTTCGATGATCGACCGCGCGACGGACGGGTTCTCCTCAAAGAAGGTCATCAGCTTTTCGGATACCATCGCGTCGACCAGCGTGCGCATCTCGCTGTTGCCCAGCTTGGTCTTGGTCTGGCCCTCGAACTGCGCCTCCTGCAGCTTGACCGAGATGATCGCGGTCAGGCCCTCGCGGGCGTCCTCGCCCTTGAAGGACTCGTCGTCCTTGAGGATCTTGTATTTTTTGCCGTAGTCGTTGAGCACGCGGGTCAAAGCGGCCTTGAAGCCGGTCTCGTGCGTGCCGCCCTCGGTGGTGTTGATGTTGTTGGCAAAGGAGAGCAGCAGCTCGTTGTAGCTGTCCGTATACTGCATGGCGACCTCGGCCATCGAGGTGTCGCGGCTGCCCTCCATGTAGATGACTTCCTCATGCAGGGGGTTTTTGGTGCGGTTGAGATGCTGCACGAACTGGCGGATGCCGCCCTCGTAGTGCATGACCTCCTCGACCGGCTCGTCGTCGCGCTCGTCGCGCAGGGTGATCTTGAGGCCGGCGTTGAGGAAGGCCTGCTCGCGCAGGCGCTTTTCCAGCACGTCGAACTCAAACTCCGTGGTCTCGAAGATCTCCGGGTCCGCGTGGAAGCGGATGGTGGTGCCGGTCTCGCTCTCGCAGGCCGTGTCGCGCATCTTGACCGTGGTCACGCCGCGCTCAAAGCGCATGAAGTGCTTTGTGTGCCCGTCGCGCACCTCGGCCTCCAGCCAGTCGGACAGGGCGTTGACGACCGACGAGCCCACGCCGTGCAGGCCGCCCGAGACCTTGTAGCCCGAGCCGTCGAACTTGCCGCCCGCGTGCAGCACGGTCAAAACGACCTCGAGCGTCGGGATGCCCATCTGCGGGTGGATGCCGCAGGGGATGCCGCGGCCGTTGTCCGCCACGCGGATGATGTTGCCCTTTTCGATCGTGACCTCGATATGCGTGCAGTAGCCCGCGAGCGCCTCGTCGATCGAGTTGTCCACGATCTCATACACCAGATGGTGCAGGCCGCGCGCCGAGGTCGAGCCGATATACATGCCCGGGCGCTTGCGCACGGCTTCCAGCCCCTCGAGCACCTGGATCTGGCTCTCGTCGTAGGTGTCGGTCACCTTGAGGTCGAGCATCTCGTCCTTGATTTCCAGTTCTTCACTCATATATGCTGATTCCTTTCCAGAAACTTTGGTTACGATCAAAAAGTGTGGGGTTGCGCCTTGGCAAGGCGGGGGA
>CALWJG010000119.1 GCA_944380945.1 uncultured Agathobaculum sp.
CAGGCGCGGCACGCCATAGGTGCGCGTGACCGGCAGCAGCAGCACGCACGCGAGCGCGGCGCACCGCCCGACCTCGCACAGCAGCAGCGGAACGGCGAAAAACACCTCGCCGTGGCGCGCAAAATCGCCGATGGCCGCCAGACCCGCCGCGGAGAAATTGGGATAGGGCAGCAGGGCCGCAGTGTGCACGCCGAGCAGCAGCGCAGTGCGCAGGCTGATGAGCGCAAAGACCGCCCCGCCCGCCGCCATGCCGCGCGAGGCGGCGTTTGCCTGCCCTGCGGGCAGCGCCAGACCGACCGCCAGCGCAGCGGGCAGCAGGCGGCGCAGGAGGACGGCGGTCTCGCCCGGCAGCGCGCCGTCCGGCATCTGCCAGTGGGCGGGGTCGAGTTCGGTGAGCGTCAGCACACCGGACAGCGCGAGCACTGCCCCGGCCAGACAGGCGGCGGGCAGCGCCCACATCGCGCAGCGGTTGAGCCCGCTGACCGCGGTGAGCAGTACGCATACGGACAGCAGCAGGAGAAGGCTCCACAGCGGCCGGGCGGTAAATACCGTGCGCTGCAGGAACAGCCCCATGCGCGCGAGCGACTGGGACAGCGGCCAGACCGCAAACGCCGCCAGCAGCCATTGCAGCGCGCGGCAGCGCTGCCAGTGCGGCGCAAGGCGCGCCGCGCCCGCGCACACCAGCGCGCACAGCAGGCTCGCGAGCGCGGCGGCATACACGGTCTGCCCGGTGACCGGGGCGTACAGGATCTCGCTCAGCGGCAGCAGGGCAAACAGCGCCGCCGCCCAGCGGGGGAACATGCGGTCACGCACCGGCCGCACCTCCTTCGCTCCCGCTGCCGTCCAAAAAGCAGGACAGGCGGCTGTTTGTGAACACCGCCGTGCCCGCGGGCGCGGTCTGGCCGAATTCATCCAGCGTCAGCGCGGGCAGGATGGCGGTGCCGCTCGCGTGCAGCACCTCGGCCGCCCGGTAGAGCGGCATGTCGGGCAGGGTGCCCTCGCGCGCGGCGCGCTCGAGCAGCTCGCTGAGCGCATAGACCTCGTCGTCGTTCTTCAGCAGGCCGGCGGCTGTCCCGCCGCGCACCACGGCCACGCGCAGGCTGAGCCGCACGCCGTTATCTGTGCACAGGTAGTCGGCCAGCGGCAGGATGCTCTCCTCCGCCGCGCTCTCGCCCAGCAGCAGCACCTGCGCATGGCTGAGGTAGAGCTCGCCCGGCAGCAGGTCGCCCAGCCGCTGCAGCAGCGCGGGCATGTCCGCGCCCGACACGGCGAGATAGGCGGGCGCGGCGGCGTCCTCCACGCTGTCCTGCCGCACGATCTCCGCGGTCAGGCGGTAGCCGTCCTTCGTTTTATCCAGCGCGAGCGCGGAGACCGGCGATACCTCGCGCGCGCAGCCGCACAGCGCGAGCAGCAGTACCGGCAGCAGTTTGACCAGCAGCTTCACGGTTTGCCCCCCTTTTTGACCCCTCGTTTGACCGCGAAGCGGTCGTGCCGCATGAAAAACCACGGCGCGCGCAGCCACGCGTCCTCCTGCTCGCTGCGCACGCGCGGCACCAGATTGAGCAGATAGGGCACCGAGCACGAGTGCATCCGGCACAGCCACATCAGGATGAGCCCCAGTCCCAGCCCCACGCCGTACAGCCCATAGGCCGCGGCGGCGGCCAGCAGCGCGAACCGCAGCCAGAGCGAGGCGGTCTGCAGCTTGGGCGCCATCAGTCCGGTCACGCCCGCGATCGCGACCACGATCACAGTCGGCGCGGCGGCGAACCGCGCCGAGACCGCGGCCTGTCCGAGCACCAGCCCGCCCACGATGCTCATGGTCTGCCCCATGGCGCCCGGCGTGCGCGCGCCAGCCTCCTTGAGCGCCTCGAGCACGAGCAGGAGCAGCAGGGTTTCCCAGCCGATGGGCAGGGGCACGCCGCGCTGCGCCGCCGAAATGGCGAACAGCAGCCGCGCCGGCACCAGCTCGCGGTGGTAGAGCAGCAGCGCGGTATAGACCGCGGGGAAGGTGATCGTGCACACAAAGCCGAGCGCGCGCAGCACGCGCGACAGGTTGGCCTGCAGAAAGCTGACGTAGTAATCGTCGTTTGCCTGAAAGCACTCCTGAAACAGCAGCGGCGCGGTCAGTACGACCGGGCTGCCGTCCACCACGATCGCGCAGCGCCCCTCGACCAGCCGGGAGGCGACCACGTCCGGCCGCTCGGTCGTGCCCAGGGTGGGGAAGGGCGAAAACCGGTGGTCGCGGATGCGCTCGGCAAGATAGTTGGCGTCGAGCACGCTGTCCGCGTCGAGCGACTCCAGCTTGCGGCGCAGATGGCGCACCAGCTTTGCCTCGCACACGCCCGCCAGATAGCACAGGCAGACCACGGTGTTGGTGCGCGTGCCCAGACGCAGGAAGGTGAATTTGAGCCGCCGGTCGTTCAGCCGGCGGCGGATGAGCGCCAGATTGGGCATGAAGCATTCGGTGAAGCCCTCGCGCGGGCCGGAGAGCACGCGCTCGTTTTCCGGCTCGCTGGCCGCGCGCACGGCAAAGCCCTTGGTGTTGACCACCACCGGCCGCGCGTCCCCCTCGGTGAACACGACCGTGTCGCCGTACAGGAAGGCGGCGAACAGCTTGTCGGTATCGGTCTCCACGCGGCTGTCGTTGATCTGCAGGATGGTGCGCGCGAGCTCGTCTGCCGTGGCCTCTGCGCAGTCCGCGCACACGATCGGCCGGATGACGCTCTGGTTGATCGCGATGTTGTTGACCATGCCGTCAAAAAAGAACACAGCGCAGCAAAGCCCCTTGTGACCCGCTGCGCGGCGGGTCACAAAGGTGTTGTCGCCCTGAAAGATGGCCTGCATCAGGCGGATATTGCTTTCCAGATCGGTGGAGAATGTGATCTGCTCCATGGCTTCACCCCTTTGGCAGGGGTATTTTGCGCGCCGGAGCGGGGAATTATGCGCCTGTCAGATCGCCGGCCAGCGTCTGTCCGAACAGCCGGATGGCGGCGAGCGCCTCGGGCATGGTGTTGCCGGACGAGCCGACCTCGACCAGCATCGAACCCGGGCTCGCGTGCTGGTTGAAGCGCTGGGTGCGCAGGTTGACCGGCCGCATCAGGCCGGGATAGGCGCGGTTGAGCGTGTATTGCAGCTGGGTCACATAGTTGAGGTTGCGCTGCCAGTCCGGATGGTACAGCCCGCCCGCGTCCGTGCCCACCACGAACATCAGCTGCGCCATCTCCTCGCCGTCGATCGTGCATGAGGTCTTGTAGGCCTCGCCGTCGTCGGTCAGGATGGAGTCGCGGTGCAGGTCGATCACGACCTGAATGGTCGGATATTCCGCGAGCGCGTCCTCGATGGCGGCGAGCGAGCGGTCGTATGAGCCCGAGTAGGCGGGGGAGTCGAAGATATCGCGGATGTGCACGGCCTGCACGCCGTTCTGCTCGAGCACCTTCTGCAGCTCGTCGCCCACGCGCACGACGTTGTACCGCGTGTCGGTCGTGCGCTCGTTCTCGGTCGGGGTGTAGGGGAAGGCGGCGTCCGGCGTGTAGCTCTCGCTGCCGTGGGTATGTACGATCAGCACCTGCGGGCCGTCGCCCTCGGCGCGGATGGCGGCGTCAGACGACAGACAGGCGGCGACGTCAACCTCGTACGAGGTCTCGTTGTTGACTGTGATGGTGGCGGCCTTGTCCGCGGCGTCCAGCACGGGCGCGTCATTTTCCGGCGCAGCGGGGACATAGGCGCTCTCCGCGGGCGGCTCGTCGTCGGCCTCGCTGCGCGGGGCCGCGGCGGCGCGCGGCGCATAGACCGCGGCGGTTTTGGGCGTCAGCCCGAGCTCGAGCGAGACCGCGCGCGAAATGAAGTCCCCGTTTTCCGCCAGGCTGCGCACCGCCTGCTGCGCCCACTGCTCGCCGCCCATGCGCGCGAACACCAGCAGCGAGCCGGCCAGGCACAGCGCGACAGCGGCGGACAGCCCGATGCCGCCCCGCCGCCGGTTGTGTTGCTTTCTGCGCCGTCTCATGGCCGCCACCTCCCTGTGTTTGCTTCTATCATACGCCCGGCCGCGCGCGGGTATGACCGAATCCTGACGACCGGCGCATCAGGACAAATACAGGTCGATGTCCTCGACCGTCAGGTGCGGATGCAGCGCCATGTTGACCGCGTAACCGATCAGCCGCGCCACATCGGCGACCTCGCGGTCGACGTCGCGCGTGGTGATCATCACCGGGCGGGAGAGGTCGTCCAGCGCCTCGCAGGAGGGTCCGCCGAGCTGGGCGGCGATCTCGTGCGCGAGCGTTGCGCCGTCCACTACGGTCGGCACGCCGACCGCGATGACCGGCACGCCGAGCGTCTGCGCGGAGAGCGCCGCACGCGCGTTGCCCACCCCGGCGCCCGGCGTGATGCCGCTGTCCGCCAGCTGCACCGTGCGCAGCAGGCGGGACAGCCGCCCGGCCGCCAGTGCGTCGACCGCGAGCACGGCCGCGGGGCGGATGCGGTCGAGCACGCCGCAGACCACCTCGCCGGTCTCCAGCCCGGTCTGGCCGAGCACGCCGGGCGCCAGCGCGCAGACCGGCCGCCATCCGGCAAATACGTCGGGCACCTGCTCGACCAGATGCCGGGTGGCGATCACATGGTCGACCGCCTGCGGGCCGACTGCGTCCGGCGTGATCAGGCGGTTGCCCAGTCCGGCGACCAGCACCGGGCTGCCGGCCGCCGCAGCCGGCGGCAGCAGGCCGCGCAGCAGCGCGCCGAGCGCCCGGCACGCCCGCGGGAAGGCGTCCTCCTCGCGGCGGATGAGCGCGTCCAGCTCGAGCGTCAGGTAGCGGCCGCAGGGCTTGCCGGTTTGGCGGGCGGCCTGCCCGGTCAGGATGTCCACCTCGCTGACTGCAAAGCCGTCGAGCGTGCGGCGGGACTGCCGGACGTGCCGGACATCGGCGGTTATGTCTGCGTTTTCGATCGCCTCGACCGCAAGATCGGTGCGGAACGGCATGGCGCATCACTCCTTCCGCGATATTTTGCGGCACGCCGGATTTTTTATGCGTTTTCCTGCAAAAAGTGCTTGCAATTTGCGGAAAGGGATGGTAGAATAGAAACACTGACGAATAGAGAACAAAGGAGGTGTTTTCGGAATGCCCAATATCAAGTCTGCAAAGAAGCGCGTCAAGGTGAATGCCACCAAGGCGATGAACAACCAGATGGCCAAGAGCGCCCTCAAGACCACGCTGAAGAAGTTCGACACGGCCGTTGCTGCCGGCGATAAGGCGGAAGCGACTGTTGCTTATACGACTGCTGTCAAGGCGGTAGATCAGGCGGCTGCCAAGCACCTCCTGCACAAGAACAACGCGGCCAACAAGAAGAGCAAGATGACTGTCAAGCTCAACGGCATGGCGTAAGTTCTGCAAACACGATAGGAAAATCCCGCGGCTCATGCCGCGGGATTTTTATATACTTCGAGGGGATAACCATGGAATATATTGTGGATGACAAGGCGCTGG
>CALWJG010000120.1 GCA_944380945.1 uncultured Agathobaculum sp.
ATGTTCTCCGGACGGGTGTCGCCGACGATGTTATGGATGGTGTTGAACACATAGCCGCCGCCCTCGGACAGGATGGGCAGTCGCGCGGTCACCTCGGCCGCGACCTCCTCAGGCGTGCCCTGCGGCAGGGTGGCCTGCGTGTCTACGCCGCCGCCCCAGAACACCAGCTTGTCGCCGTACTTCTCTTTCAGCTGCTTGGCGTCCATGCCCGCGGCGGACAGCTGCACCGGGTTGACGATGTCCAGACCCATCTCGATGAAGTCGTTCAGCAGCGGCTCGATCGCGCCGCAGGTGTGCATGTAGGTCTTCCAGTTAGTGTTCTTGTGGATCCAGTCGCACACGCGGGTGTAATAGGGCTTGTACAGCTGGCGGAACATCTCGTTGGACATGAACGGCGCGTTCTGCGTGCCAAAGTCCGTGCCCGAGATCCAGCAGATCTGGATGTTGTCGCCGCAGGCCTGCTTGTAGATCTCGAGGTTCTTGAGCATGAACTCGGTCTGCATCTCGAACACTTCCATGACGTATTCCGGATACAGCGCCTGCGCCATCACCCACTCGTCAAACTTGCGGATGCCCTTGGGGTGCTTTTCAAACGGCGCCGGGATCGCGCCCGGGTCGCCGAAGCCCGCGCCTGCCAGGTTGCCGATGACGCAGTAGTCGGTCTCGGTGAACAGGCGCTTGGACTCCTTTTCGTAGTACAGTGCGGTCTCGTCCGACATGACCGAGAAGAAGTTCTTGAAGTCCTCGCGCGGGGTCAGGTTGTCCTCATCCACCTCAGGCGCGCGGTCGATGATGTCAAAGAAGTAGCCGCCCGCCGGCATATGGATGGACGGCGGCGCGTTGCGGTCGCCCTGCGGGTACATCTCGATGCTGCCATCCGGCCCCACGTCCCACTCGTTGCCTGCATTGACCATGCACTTGGTGCCGTCCGGCATGGTGAATTCCTTTTTCTTGCCCGTGTACGGCACGCCCAGACTGTCCTCGGGATGGTTCATGCCGATCACGTCCGACTTCATCATCTGGCGCAGGTCCTCGTCCACTACGCCGAGCATCTGGACGATCTCGAACACATCCAGCTCCTTGTCCGGCAGGCCCAGATAGTCGCGCAGACGCTTGAGTGCGCACACGCTGATGCCGGTCTGGCCGGTCGCGCCGAAGTCGATCGGGACCCGGTCGGGCTGCTGATGATTGATCGCGGCAAGTACTCTCTCTCTCGATGTCATATTGGTTCCCTCCGTTTTCTCGGCGCTCCTGCACCGGCTTGATGATGGTCTCATTATAGCCGCGGTTTGTTCGGATGGGAACAAGTATTCTTGCGCATCATTTGCGATTTCTTGCGCTCTACTCGTTTTGGAGAATTGCACAATTTCTGCGCTTGACTTTGTGCATTTTATCAGATTGACAGCACTTATCTCCCGCAAAGTGGCAGAACATACCTTTGTGCAAAGAAAATATTGCAAATTTGCGCCGCTGTAATTGACAGGCTGTCCGGTGCATGGATATAATGAAATCATACCTTCGGCAGAAAGGAGATCGAGAACCATGCTGGTACATGAAACCGGGACCTGTTCGGGTTCAGATCTGTATTTCAGCACGCCATCCGATTATGCCCGGCGCATGCTGTTCTATATGTCTACCTGCGGTTACTATTATACCAATTATGATTATCGCATTGCGCGCGAGGATTACCACAATTATATGCTTTTCTACATCTGCGACGGGCGGCTGTCATTGACCAGCGGCGGCAGAACCATGGTGGCCACTGCGGGGCAGGTCGGCTTCCTCAACTGTCATGTGCCGCATGAATATCATACCATCGGCAATACGGAATTCATTTGGCTGCATCTGGATGGCAGCAATACGGCGGATTTTTATGAGCAGGCCGTCCAGCTGCACGGCGGTTTTGTCTTTGACTCACCCTATGCCGAACAGATCAAAAACGGCATCTATGAGATCGTATTTGCCTTTCGCAATGAACAGGCGATCAGCGAGGCGCGCCTGTCGCAAAAGCTGTACAGTCTGCTTATCGCCATGGTAGACCCCAACAAAGCAGATGATACGCCGGATGACCCGAATGATCCGGTCGCCGCGGCGCAGCGGTTTATGCTCGAACGGTATATGGAACCGATCGCACTGTCGGATATCGCGGCGCACGTCAACATGAGCCAGTTTCACTTCTCCCGTCTGTTCAAGCGCGACTGCGGCTGTTCCCCGCACGAATTTCTGATCCTGACCCGGCTCAACCGCGCCAAGCATCTGCTCAAAACCACCGACCAGCCGGTCAAGGTCATCGCGCAGCAGGTCGGCTACCTGAATGTATCCTCCTTTACCAATGCGTTTACCGACCGCGTCGGCATCTCCCCCACCCTGTTCCGCAAATATTCGCTTTGACGTCAACAGCCGTCTCTCCAAGCCGAGGGGCGGCTGTTTGTATATCCTGTCTGAAATACTGTCCGAAAAATTGCGCGATATTGCCAAGAGCGTTTTCCAAAGCGCAAGAAATCGCAATGCAAGAGCAAAAACCATTATTTCTTTATACTGCGCAAAAAGTTATGATAAAGGCACAATCAAACAACAAGTTTGGTTCAAAACATCCGGAGACGGACAAAAAAGAGAGGAGAATCACCATGAAGAAAAGACTGATCGCAATGCTTCTGGCGGGCGCAATGTGCGCCTCGATCGCCGGCTGCTCGTCTAACGGCGGGGATGACCAAAGCACGCCGTCCGGCGGCGAGACCTCGGGCGAGGCGAAGTACAACGTCAGCGTCATCCTCAAGACCACGGCTGCCGAGTACTGGAAGTTCGTCCAGTCGGGCGCAGAGGCCTATGCGGAAGAGCATCCGGATCAGATCTCGGTCGATGTCAAGGGTCCTCCGTCTGAGACCTCCTTCCAGGAGCAGCTCAACATGATCCAGACCGATCTGAGCGACGACAGCTATGACGGCTACATCATCTCGCCCCTGCAGCAGGATATGGTCGCCAACCTGATCGCAGACACGGCCAAGCCGGTCATTGCGCTCGACACCAACATCGAGTCGGACAAGGTGCTTTCCTTTGTCGGCACCGGCAATGAGGCAGCCGCCAAGCTGGGCGCGATCGCAGCCGTTGAGGCCGCCAAGGAGGCCGGCTGGGAGACCATCCAGTGCATCGAGATCGCCGGCGTACAGGGCGACAGCACCAACACCGCGCGCATGAACGGCTATCAGGCCGGCATTGAAGAAGCGGGCGGCGAGTTCCTCGAAAACGAGGTGCAGTATGCGGAAGCGACGGCCACCAAGGCGGTCGACGCGATGAACGGCATCATTTCCCGCCACCCCGAGGGCATTGCCATCATCTGCGCCAACAACGACGATATGGCGATCGCGGCGGCCAAGGCAGCCCGCGACTCCGGCAACGAGAACTATGCCAACACGATCTTCCTCGGCTTTAACGGCGACCGCGCCGCGTGCGAAGCCATCCTGAACGACGAGCTGACCATGTCGGTTGCTCAGATGGCGTACGAAATGGGCTATATGTCCGTCGAAGCCATGGTCAAGGCGCTGGACGGCGAGGAGATCGAGCCGAACATCGACTCCGGCTCCGAGGTCGTTACCCCGGACAACGCGCAGACCCGTCTGGATACGCTGGACGAGCAGCTGGGCGCCTGATAAGTATTGCTTGAGGGCTACCGATCTCCAGCAGACATCAGGACAGCGTATCGGGCATGTGTTGACTTTCGCATCCGCTCTCTCCTTTGCGAAAGGAAACAGTATGATAATCCGGTATCCCGATCGTCTTGCCGGTATCCGCAAGCATTCTGAGGGAAAAGCAAACAAAACAGGGCGTGCTGCAAAGCATTCTGCAGCACGCCCTGTTATTTTTCATCCGCGGTCCGACGCGGAACCTGAGCCGCTGCGGAACAGCAGCGTGATACACCACAGCGCGGCTATACCGACCAGAGTGTATATGATCCGGCTCATCACACTGGCTTGCCCGCCGAACAGGAAAGCGACCAAATCAAAACCGAACAGACCGATGCTGCCCCAGTTCAGGCCGCCGATGATGGCGAGCGTCAGAGCGATCTTATCCAGCATAAACGGAAATCCCCCTTTCAGTTTACGGTAGTATGACTGAAAAGGGGGATTTTCATGCAAGCAATCAGAAACCGGCCAAAAAGCGCGCGGTCAAAGCTGGGAGAACACCTCGCCGATCGGCGCATGGATGACCAGATCCGCGCTGCGGTCCGCAGGCGTGGCCGATTTGTTGACCAGCACCAGCTTGCTGCCGCGGTAATAGTTGATCAGGCCCGCCGCCGGATAGACCGCCAGCGAGGTGCCGCCGATGATCAGGATATCCGCGTTGCGGATGTATTCCACGCTCTTATTGATGGTGTAGCTGTCCAGGCTTTCCTCATACAGCACCACGTCCGGCTTGATCGTGCCGCCGCACGAGCACTTGGGCACGCCCGTGCCTGCGGCGATATCGCGCACGTCATACGGCTTGTGGCAGCGCATACAGTAGTTGCGCAGCACCGAACCGTGCAGCTCGAGCACCTCCTTGGAGCCGGCCTTCTGGTGCAGGCCGTCGATGTTCTGCGTGACGACTGCCCGGCATTTTCCCATGCGCTCCCATTCCGCGAGCTTCCGATGCGCGGCGTTGGGCTGCGCGTCCAGCGCAAGCATTTTAGCGCGGTAAAAGCGGAAGAATTCCTCGGGCTCGGCCATAAAAAACGTATGGCTGAGGATGGTTTCCGGCGGATACTTGTACTGTTGGTTGTATAACCCGTCCACCGAGCGGAAATCCGGGATACCGGACTCCGTTGAAACGCCCGCGCCGCCGAAAAACACGATGTTGTCGCTGGCGTCCACCCATTCCTTGAGCTTGGCGATTTGTGCATCCATATCGGTTCATCCTCCTTTTACATGCGCTGCCGGCATCTGCTGCATGCCGGCAGAAAGCAGCCTGCTTATTCCGTAACGGAAACGACGCCCTCCTTGCGGGGCTTGGCCGGGGTCTCCTTGGCGATGTAGCCGACCGCCGCAGAGCAGATGACGATGTGGTCTTCCGGCACACCGTATTCGGTGAGGATCGCGCGGACCTTGGGATCGTCGCAGCACTCGCGGATCTGGTTGATCCAGCAGGTGCCGAGGCCGAGCTCGGTCGCCATCAGGAGCAGGTTCTCCATGGCCGCCGCGCCGTCGACAAAGGCGTGGTGCTCGTCGCGCTTGTAGGAGATGATGATGTTGACCGGCGCGCCGTAGAAATTATAGTCCGGGCCGCGGTTGTCCGCTTCAGCAACCGCCTTGGCGAGCCGCAGGGACTTTTCCGCATTGTAAACCACGGTAAAATGCCACAGGTATTTGCCCATGCCGGAGGGCGCCCACTCGGCGGCCTCGACCATCTGCATGATCTGGTCCTTGGGCGGGAGTTCGGATTTGAACGCGCGCGTGGAACGGCGCGATTTGATGAT
>CALWJG010000121.1 GCA_944380945.1 uncultured Agathobaculum sp.
GGATGTTGATAATGACGATTGCGAGCATTGCAAATGACAAAGCCATGGTACCCCTCCGTTACAGATCCTGAATTTTCATCTTCTCTATCTGTTCCCTGTTTTTCCTGCGCCGGCGGCAGAACCAGTAAATCGCCAGCAGCACGAGCATCGGCGCAAGCAGAATGACCGGCACGAGCAGCGCCAGCAGCATTCCCGATGCGCTCTCCGCTTCGCTCAGCGCGTTGAGGAACACATTGGGCAGCACGAACAGCGCCGGCAGCAGCCAGCACCCCGGCAGCACCAGCCCCGGCCAGCGGCTTTGACGATTTGCCAGAAATATCTCCAGCGCAATACAAATGACGAAAACCACGATAAGCGGCACATACATACCCAGGGTAATCAGATTTTCTTGGAGTTTCATTACAATCCCTCCTTACAGATCCTGCACCTGCATTTTATCCATCTGCTTTTCCCGGCGGCGGCGCGAGCGGCAGAAGAAATACACCGCCAGCAGCACGAATGTCGGGATATTGGCCTGCAGCATGCTGAGCGGGAAGCTCACCAGCAGGTCAATGTCCACCGACAGAGGCGTCTCATAAACGTAATAATATCCCGTGACCGCGGCGACGATCACAAACAGGGTGTAGGCAAACCACAGCACGGGCAGCACCAGCCCGGGCCACCATGCCTTGCGCTTTGCGAGGAATACCTCCAGCGCGCAGGCTGCTGCAAAAAGCACCAGCGCAATAATCAATCCGATTGGGCTCATCCTATATCTCCCCTTTCTTCTGCCTTTTGTACTCGTTGATCAGGATTTTCGCGGTGTCGAAATCCAGCTTATCGTTCACGGCGAGGCGCTTGATCAGCGCGATATACGGCTCCTCACCCTCGCGCTCGCTGATCTCGATCTTCTGGATCAGCCGGTCGAGCCGCAGGCGCACGGTCGGATAGGTCACGCCGTACACCCCTGCGACCTCCTTGAGCGAACCCGAGGCCAGAATGAATTTTTTGATGAAGGCCACGTCCTCATCCTCCAGCTGCGCCATCCACGCAGGCACTACCTCGATTGCCACGCCATCGCCTCCCTTCCTGTATCTTCAGTATACGCTTTAATTTTGTTAAAGTCAATCTTTCATTTTATTTTTTGTGAAAATAAAATTTCATTTTGATTTCACGCGCAGGCAACACAAAAGGGACCGCTCTGGGCGGTCCCCTTTGCTAATGTATCACAGGCTTTTGAGCCACTCTGCGCACAGCCCCTGCCAGCGGTTGACATGGCGGTCGGGCAGGCGGCCGCGGGTCGGCTCGTAGGTCTCAAAATCGGCCAGCGACAGGCCGTGGATGCCGTGCGGGAACAGATGCACCTCATGCGGCACGCCGGCGCGGCGCAGCGCCTGCTCGAGCAGCAGCGTGTTCTCGACCGGCACCTCATCGTCGTCCAGCGTGTGCCAGAGGAAGGTGGGCGGCGTATCGCCGTCGATCAGGAATTCGAGCGAAAACGCCTGCTGGCGCGCGCGATCCGGTCCGGCGAGCTGCTCGAAGCTGCCGCGGTGGGCGTATTCACCCGCAGAAGCAACCGGATAGCACAGCACGGCCGCATTCGGGCGATGCGCCTGCCGGTCAGCTCCCGGCTCGAACCAGTCGGGCCGGTTCCAAACCGCGGCCAGCGTGCCCGCCAGATGGCCGCCCGCGGAAAAGCCGCCGATGGCGATGCGGTCCGGATCGACGCCGAACCGCGCGGCGTTTTCCCGCACCCACGCTACTGCTGCGGCCGCCGTGCGCACCGGCATAACGCCCAGCGGCGCAGGCGCGCAGTCATACTCCAGCACAAAGGACTCGATCCCGTCCCGCGCAAATGCGCGCGCCACGGGCGCGCCCTCGCGGATCGAGCAGAATTCATACCCCCCGCCGGGACAGATCACCAGCGCGGGCTTGCCCTCGCCCTGCGCCCTGCCATAGTGGGTCAGCCTGCCGTGCGGCAGCTGCAAAACCTCGGTCATCGGTCGTTTTCCCCTTTCCCGGCCGCTCACCGCCGCACAGGCGCGACGCCCATTGCGGCCTCGATCTCCGCCCGCGCCGAGAGCAGCGGCCCACGCAGCTCGGCGATCCGTTCATCCGTCATCCTGCCGACCGGCGCGGAAAGCGAGATGGCGTAGACCGCCCGGCCGCGGTAATCCGGCAGCGCGGCCGCGATGCAGCGCACGCCGAGCTCGTTCTCCTCATTGTCCAGCGCATAGCCCATCCGGCGCACCCGCCCGATCTCCTGAAAAAACGCGGCCTCGTCCACGATCGTGCGCTCGGTCCACGGGCGCACGTCGCTCTCCTGCCACACCGAGCGCACCTCGGCGTCCTCCCAGGTGGCGAGCATGGCCTTGCCCACGCCCGTGCAGAACAGCGGACGGCGCATACCGATGCGCGAGAACATCCGGATCGCGCCGCTGCCGCTCTCCACCTTGTGGACATAGACGATGTCGCGTCCCTCCTGCATGGCGAGATGCGCGGTCTCCCCGGTCTCGTGGCTCAGCCGCTCGAGCGGCGCGCGCACGATATCCACCATATCCAGATTGTCCACGATCGCGCTGCTCAGCTCGCACAGACGCATCCCCGCGCGGTAAATGCTGGTCACCGCATCGCGGTGGACATAGCCGCGCGCACACATGCTGGCGAGCAGCCGGTGCACGGTGCTTTTGTGCAGGCCGGTCTCCGCCGACAGCGCGCCGATGGTCATGCCGCCATGGCTGCGGCAGAGCGCTTCCAGCAGATCGAACGCACGGTCGAGCGACTGCACGGACGACGATTCTGCCATAATGTCTCCTCCCGATATTTCATATTATAAAACCATGTTTCATTTTATATGATTGCGCAAAAAAAAGCAAGGGCAAAATTGCATGGAGATTCCGGCGGAAAAACAGCATTTTACCGACAGACTGTCCTATGCAGCGCGGGCCGCCTTTGCCGCGGGGCCGCCGGCCCGTCCGGCGGTGCGGAATACCCGGTTGCACCGCAGCGGAGCCTGTGCTATACTGCTGTTATCAGCAAACAGATTTTGGCATCGCACCGATGCCATCCTGCAAAACACAGAAAGACAGAAAGGAGTTTGCCATGCGCAGAGAATGTTTGTGGCCCAGGATCCTCATGGTGATCCTGTCGTTTTTACTGACCGCAGGAATTGCACTTTACATTCATGCCTCTTTTTTCGCGAACGCCTTCGATATCAGAATAAAGGAGAAGATCGACGACGGCTCCCTGTACTACATCGTCGCAGAAAGCGCAGAGGGCACTGCGCATCCCGATGGCGAAATCCGGCTGCGCTGCACCAGGGAGGCGTATGATCAGGTCCGTGTCGGGGATGATGTGTTCTGCGAATGCTATCTGAGCTCCATATTGCCGCGCGGGTGGGTGCACGAATTCCAGCCTGCACGCGAGCGCTAAACAAAAAAGGCTTGTTTCCTGATGGAAACAAGCCTTTTTACCCATGGTGGAGACGGTGGGGATCGAACCCATGACCTCTTGACTGCCAGTCAAACGCTCTCCCAGCTGAGCTACGCCCCCGGGTATACCGCCGCCGGCTTTCGCCTGACGACAAAGTATATTATACCGGAGCATCGGTCTCCTGTCAAGCCCAAATTCGCTTTTTCTCAGCAAATCCCAAACAAACGCCGGCCGTTTTCAGTCGTGATGCGCTCGACCTCCGCCGGGTCCATGCCTTTGACCGCCGCGATGGTCTCGGCCATGCGGTGGACATAGAGCGACGAGTTGCGGCGGCCGCGGTAGGGCTCGGGCGCCATATAGGGCGCGTCGGTCTCGACCATCAGCCGGTCGATGGGCGCTTCGCGGATGACCTCGAGCGCGCGGCGCGCATTTTTGAAGGTGATCACGCCGGTGAAGGACAGGTAATACCCCAGCTTCAGCAGCTCGCGCGCCATTTCGACGCTGCCCGCATAGCAGTGGTACACGCCGGTCACGTCCGGATAGCGCCGCGTGATCTCCAGACAGTCCGCGTGCGCGTCGCGGTCGTGCACGATGACCGGCTTGCCCAGATCGCGCGCCAGCTCCATCTGCCGCGCAAAAACGACCTGCTGCCGCGCGCGGGCGCGCTCGTCCTTTTCCCAATAGTAGTCCAGCCCGATCTCCCCGATCGCGCGCACCTTGGGCTCATCGCCAGCCAGCCGGCGGATGTCCGCCAGCTCCTGTTCCCAGCCGTCCGTGATATTCTCCGGGTGGATGCCGACGGCCGCATAGACAAAGGGATACTGCCGCGCATAGCTGACCGCCTTGCGCGAGGAATCCAGATCGCAGCCCGGGTTGAGGATCAGCCCGACGTTGTTTGCCGGCATGGAGGACAGCAGCGCGTCCCGGTCCTCGTCAAAGCGCTTGTCGTCATAATGCGCATGGGTGTCAAACAGCATTTGTTTTCTCCTTTATATCCATCCGAAGTGCTTGCAGGCGTTCCACAGCCCGTCCCGATCGACCGGATCGGTGATGTAGTCCGCCTTGGCCTTGAGCGCGCCGCAGGCGTTGCCCATCGCGACCGAGAACCACCCCTGCCCGAACATGCACACGTCGTTCGTGCCGTCGCCGAAGATGACCACGTCCTCATCCGGGACGTGCATGCGCTCCAGCATGCGGCGGATGCCCTTCTGCTTTTCGGTCGGCTCGATGAGCAGCAGGCCGCGGTCAAACCGCACGGCGGGCAGGCCGCCGAGGTCGATGTGCGCCTGCTGCTCCTCCGTGCAGGCGATATTGACCTTGTACAGCGTGTCCAGCGCGCGGTAATCGAACGCGGGATCGAAATACGTCGGGAAATACACGGGCGGCGCCAGCGGGATGTACTTCGCATCCGAGGTGACGCACACCGGCTCGTTGACCGCCGTGACCGCCCACGGGATGCCCGCCGCCTCCAGCCGGCCGATCAGCGCGATGCAGTCCGCCGCGGGCAGGCTTTTCATCTCCGCGATCTCTCCGCCGATGGTCAGGCTGTACCCGCCGTCGGCGACGATATCGGAAAAGCCGTGCTGCGCCGCGAACCGCGCGGCCGACGCCTGCAGCCGTCCGGTCGCGATGGCGGTGAAATGCCCGTTTGCGCGCAGCTGCGCCAGGCAGCGCGACGCGCTCTCGGGCACCTGCATGGTCTGGCCGACGCTGAGCGTGCCGTCTATGTCAAAAAAGAAATATTTCCTGTGCATAGGTCTCCTTACTTACCTGTTCCGCCGCCGAATCCTACCGAAACATATTGGTATTGATATCGCATATCCTTCCCTGCACGCACGAGGCGCTCCGGGTCGCCGCGCCCTGCGGGACAGGTCTCCCTGCGGTGTGTTGGCGCGCCCTGCGCACGAGCCCGCTGTCCCGCGGCTCTGCCGCGCATACAAACAGAAAATTGCCGCAAAGCGGCAATTTTCATCGCCTGTCGAAAAAGTCTTTGCGCCGCAGGCGC
>CALWJG010000122.1 GCA_944380945.1 uncultured Agathobaculum sp.
TCCGCAGAGAGTGTACTGTTTTTCCCAGTTTAGCACGGGCATGCGCGGTTGTCAATCCGCCACAGCGTGCAAGCGAGGGAACCGCGCACAGCCGGTTTTGATTTTGTGTACGGCGTATGCCGTGCATCCTGCCCCACACGAATCAGGGCGCGCGTAACAGCGCGCCAAAGGGAGGGACGGGCACCCGCCCCACTCGGCTCCCCTTTGAGGGGAGCAGTCACGGCCAAATGCCATGGTTAAGGGGTCATTCCGAGAGGCAGGCAACTGGCCTAAGGGGTCATCCCAAGGGACGGGCGCGTATTGCGCGCCCCTACGGGTACAGCCCAAAGGGTTGCTGCAACCTTTATATGGACCTCTCCGTCTCGCCGCTGACGCGGCGATCCATCTCCCCTCAAAGGGGAGGCAGGATGGGGGGTGCAGGCGGCATTTGTGGTTACGCGCACGCGCGGGATCCTTCGTCGCTGCGCTCCTCAGGATGACAGAAGAGAGTATACGCCGCAGAATGACCATTACTTTGTCATTCTGAGCGAAACAACGTGGAGCGAAGAATCTCGCGCTTGCGCATTCGCCTGACGGGGTGAATACGCAAGAATGGCGCGCCGAGTCGTCGCGCCCTACGGGGTGGCAGCGTCCCTCCCGAAAGTCAGAGCAAAACGGGCGGGACGGGCGCGCATTGCGCGCCCCTATGGGGTGGCAGCCATGCCCCTCCATGCTTGGGTGGCGGCTGGGTGGCAGCCGTTTGGCGGGACAACGCCTTTACGCGCGAAGCGCGTCTTGAAGGAGAGAGGGTGATTCGCAAGAGGGAGAGAACCTTGGTCCTTTCCCTCTTGTGCGCCCGCGCCGCGCAGGCGCCCGTTCCCGCCGCCCGCAGGCGGCGAAATCCCCCACCCGCGATGCGCGGGTAGTTCCGCAACGGCTTGCAAGGCGGCCAATACCACCCCTCACCGGTTGACAAACCCTGACAGGGTGGTATACTGAAGAAAAGGGCAGAGGAGGTATGGACCATGCAGGACTGGAAGGAGGAGGCGCGCCACAAGATCCTGTCCGAGGCGCAGCATCTGTTTCTGGAGCGCGGCTATGACCGCACCTCGCTCCAGATGATCGCGGAGAAGGCGGGCGTCAGCAAGGGCAGCCTGTACCGCTGTTTCACCAGCAAAGAGGAGCTGTTCTATGAGCTGACCGACAGCGCGGCCGCGCGGCTCAAGGCGCTGCTCGTGCGCCTGCGCGGCAAACGGTTCGATCCTGCGACCGGGCGGCGCGAATATCAGATCTTTGAGAGCGAAGAGGTCATCTCCATGCTGCTCGAGGAAAAATACGGCCTGCTGCTGATCATGGAGCAGGCGCAGGGCACGCGGTATGAGGACCTGCGGCCCGGCATGATCGATATGATGGCGGCCAAGATCGCGCCCATGCTGGCGGTGGACGAGGAGAACAGCCTGCTGCTCGCGCAGATCATGGCGCGCAACCTGATCGACGGCGTGGTGCATATCCTGAAAAACCGTCTTCAGCCGCGTGATGTGCGCGCAAACCTCCAGCGCCTGCTGGAATACCACACCCGCGGGATCGATTCGCTGCTCAAAAAGTGAGCGGCAGGGAACACAGCAAAAAGGGACACGCACAAGCGGCAGCTTGCGTGTCCCTCTTTGGTTTGCGGGGAAATGCCCCGCGCAGTTCATGTAAACAGGGGAGCTCCCCCGCACCATAGAACGTGTCCGCTTTGCGCGGCGCGTCCTTTTTTCGTTCTACCCGTACCGGGCGGCGCATAGAGTGAGAGTAGTGAAAGCGCCGACAGGCAGGGGGGACCAAGGTGAAAGGCTTACCCGAGGAGCGGACCATCCGGCTCGCACAGTACATCATCGAACAGAATGCGACCGTCCGGCAGGCGGCAGCGCGGTTTGGCGTGTCCAAATCGACCGTGCACAAGGATATCACCACCCGGCTGCAAAAACTCAACAGCGTGCTCTACGACGGCGTACAGCAGGTGCTCCGCACCAACAAGCAGGAGCGCCACATCCGCGGCGGCATGGCGACCAGAGAAAAATACCGCGCGCGGGCGGTCAGCCGGCGCCGCGGGGCATAATAAATCCGGCTGCACGCATAGAGGCAGCCGGACTCGGCCGGCGCGCGCAAAACGCGCCGGCATGTTCTTTCGTTTGCGGAATGGGAAACTCAGTACAGGCCGAGCTCATGCGCACAGGCAGTGCACACGTTCTTGCCCTTGTAATGGATGATATCCTTGGCGCTGCCGCAGAAAACACACGACGGCTCATACTTCTTCAGGATGATCTGATCGCCGTCCACATAAATTTCCATTGCATCCTTTACATCTATGTTCATCGTGCGGCGCAATTCAATCGGCAGTACGATGCGTCCCAATTCATCGACCTTGCGAACGATACCGGTTGATTTCATGTGTGAACACTCCTTTTTCTGTCATAGTCTATCTATCCACAAAATCCCGAAGGACCTGAGGCAAGGGGGGAGGACAATGCTGTCCATCATCTGGGCTGCATTCCTGGCGCTTTCGCTCGTGTGCGGGGCGGCGTCCGGCCGGCTCGCAGATGTGACGGCGGCAGTCGGGACGGGGGCGTCCGAGGCGGTCACGCTGGCGATCGGGATCGCCGGGGTGATGGCCTTCTGGAGCGGCATGATGGAGCTGCTCCGCGCCTCCGGTCTGGCAGAAAAGCTGGCATGGCTGCTGCAGCCTGTGCTGCGCCCGCTGTTTGGCAGCGCGGCAGCGGACCGACAGGCGATGGAGGCGGTCAGCGCCAATGTGACGGCCAATTTGCTCGGCCTGTCCAACGCGGCGACGCCGCTCGGCCTGCGTGCAGCAGACCGGCTGTATGCACTTGCAGGGCGGCGCGGCGCACCGGACCCGGTGCTGACGCTGCTGACGCTCAACGCGACGTCGATCCAGCTCATCCCGTCCACGGTGGCGGCGGTACGGACCGCCTGCGGCGCACAGGCACCGTTCGACATTATGCTGCCCGTATGGGGCGCATCGGCGGCTTCTGTGGCGGCTGTACTGTTCTGCGGCAGGCTGCTGCGTCCGGTTTTTCCCGATGAAAAATAGGGAGAAATGCGGCGGTGGATTACAATTTGTATTATTGCATAAACAGGATACAAATCATGTCGAAAATCCTGATATTTCCAAAAATATTTCCTGAAATCTATAACACGCTGGCCGATGCGGGAAGGGGATGCCCATGCAGCTGATCCAGAATGCACTTATCCCTACGCTGTTGGCGGTTATCGTCATATACGCAGTGTATAAGCGCGTAGACGTGTTCCCGACCTTTCTGCGCGGGGCCAAGCTGGGGCTGCGCACAGCGGTTGACATCCTGCCCACCATGATCGGTATGCTGACAGCCGTTTATATGCTGCGCGCCTCGGGCGCGGTCGATCTGGCGGCTGCGGCACTGGCGCCGCTTTACCAGATGCTGGGCATTCCCTCGGAATGCACAGCGCTCACCCTGCTCAAGCCCATCAGCGGCGGGGGAGGGCTGGCGATCGGCAGCGAAATCATGCAGCGATGCGGGCCGGACAGCTATGCCGGACGGGTCGCCGCGGTCATGCTCGGGGCGTCGGAAACCAGCCTGTACACGCTGAGCATATACAGCGGGCACCTCGGCCTGCGCCGCACCCGATACGCCGTTCTGGCTGCACTTTGCGCCGATGTAACAGCTTTCATTGTATCGGCTGCGCTTGTCAGAATATATTTCCCATTTGTGTAATAATATTATATGATGTTTTTACCCGAAATGCTATACGTTTTGTGCAAGTTTGGTACAAGTGATAAACGGGCGTGAGAAAAATTGTGCAACATGAGATAATTATCTCAGAGATTGCGGGTACAAAAAAGGGAGATTATGCACAATGCACAATCTCCCTTGCTGAATTCTGGAATTATTTTACAATTTCCTTACCGAATTCGTCATATTCGAAGAAGCCCTTGCCGGTCTTGACGCCCAGCCAGCCCGCGCGGACCATCTTGCGCATCAGCGGATGCGGACGGTACTTCGGGTCGCCGGTCTCGCGGTACAGGGTCTCCATGATCGCGAGGTTAACGTCGTGGCCGACCAGATCAGCGGTGTGCAGCGGGCCGGACTTCATGCCGGCGCCCAACTGCATGGCGACGTCAACGTCAGCCGGGGAAGCGATGCCGTCGGCAACGATGCCCATGGCCTCGTTCATCATCGGGATCAGGATGCGGTTGACGACAAAGCCCGGGCCCTCCTGTACCGCGACCGGGGTTTTGCCCAGCGAAGCCATCAGGTCGAATGCGGTCTTGAAGGTCTCATCCGAGGTCTGGATCGCACGGGTAACCTCAACCAGCTTCATGATCTGCGCCGGGTTGAAGAAGTGGCAGCCGATGACCTTGTCCGAACGCTTGACGGAAGCCGCCAGCTCGGTGGGGGACAGGGCGGAGGTGTTGGAGGCGAAGATCGTATGCGGCGGGCAGATCTCGTCCAGCTCCTTGAGCAGGTCCTTCTTCAGGTCCATGCGCTCGAGGATGACTTCCATCACGAAATCAGCGTCAGCGGCGGACTTGCGGTCGATCGAGGTCTTGAGGCCGGCCAGCAGCTCGTTCTTGCGGTCCTCGGTCATCTTCTCCTTCTTGACCAGGAAGGACAGGTCGTTGGTGATGGTCTTGACACCGCGCTCAACGAACTCCTGCTTGATGTCGATCATGGTGACATCATGGCCGTTGGTCAGGAAAACCTCTGCGATGCGCGCGCCCATGTTGCCGGCGCCGAATACACAAACTTTCATGTTATGATAACCTCTCTCTCACATTCAGGATGACGATGGGTAGCGATTACTTGTTCTTGAACTCCTTGGCGGGCTTGTCCTTGTTCTTGTCGAGGAAGTAAGCCATGCCGTACTTCTGGTCCTCGGTCGCGAAGCACTGACCGAATACGTTGCCCTCGAACTTGAGCGCGGAGTTCAGGTCGGTCTGCATGCCGACGTTGACCGCTTCCTTGACAAGCGCGACCGCGATCGGCGCCTGCGCTGCGATCTCTTCCGCCAGCTTCATGGCCTCGTCCATCAGGTTCTCCAGCGGGTATACGTAGTTGACCAGACCCATCTCCAGCGCCTGCTGTGCGGTGTAGTTGCCGCGGGCGGTGTAGAGCATTTCCTTCGCCTTGCCAAGGCCGACGATGCGCGCCAGACGCTGGGTGCCGCCGCAGCCCGGGGTGATGCCCAGACCGACTTCCGGCTGGCCGAACATGGCGTTCTCAGAGGCGAGGCGGATGTCGCAGGACATGGCCAGCTCGCAGCCGCCGCCCAGGCAGAAGCCGTTGATCGCCGCGATGACCGGGCGCTTGAAGTTTTCGATCTTCCAGCAGACGCGGTTGGAGTCGTTGCCGAAGAACTTGCCTTCCTCAACGGTCATGGTGGACATCTGGGC
>CALWJG010000123.1 GCA_944380945.1 uncultured Agathobaculum sp.
CGTCCGGCCCTGTTTTGCCGCCGCATGGACACACGCCCCTGCGCTGTGCTATAATAAACCGGCTGGCTGCCAGCCGGCATTTTTTATGACCGAAAGAAAATCTTAAGGATTTTATGCGCAAAATCATAAGAATCCTTTGGTATGATAGAGACACGGAGGAGGGGGAGCTGATGGAGCAGCTGACTGTGCTGGTTGTGGACGACGACCGCGAGATCGTGGACAGCATTGCGATCTTTCTGCAGGCGGAGGGATACGCGGTCGAAAAGGCCTATAACGGGCTGGAGGCGCTGGACGCCGTGATGACCCGCCCGGTGCACCTGCTGGTGCTCGACATTATGATGCCCGAGATGGACGGCATCAAAACGCTGATGAAGGTGCGCGAGAGCAAAAACATCCCGATCATCCTGCTGTCGGCCAAGAGCGAGGACGCGGACAAGATCCTCGGCCTGACCGCGGGCGCGGACGATTACATCACCAAACCGTTCAACCCGTCCGAGCTGGTCGCGCGGGTCAAGAGCCAGCTGCGGCGCTACACCCAGCTCGGCGCGATGCAGACGACCGAAAAGCAGATCGTCATCCGCGGGCTGGTGCTGGACACCGAGAGCAAGTCGGTGACCGTGGACGGCGAGCCGGTGCGCCTGACGCCGCTCGAGTACAAGATCCTCGAGCTGCTGTGCCGCCACCCGGGCAAGGTGTTCTCGACCGAGGAGATCTACCGGCAGGTGTGGAACGACGAGATCGTGTCGGACAACGCCATCGCGGTGCACGTCCGCCACATCCGCGAGAAGATCGAGATCAACCCCAAGGAGCCGCGCTACCTCAAGGTCGTGTGGGGCGTGGGCTATAAGATCGAGAGGAGTGAGGGGACATGAAAAAGGTGATGCGGTCGCCCATTTTGAAGGGCATCGCGTTTGCGCTGTGTCTGGTGTGCGTCGCCGCGGCCACGCTGACGGCGGGCAATGCGCTGCAATGGTTTTATGAGCAGAGTGAACGGCGCGGGAGCAATATCTATCAACTGGAGTCCAGCTTTGAGGATTCCAAAATGCTCAACAGCAGCTTTGTTACCGCGTTTACGATCATTGACAATGCGCTGCAAAATGAGACGACGCAGGAAATGCTTGACCGATATCTGGAACAGAACTTTTTCGGCGACTACTATGCCAAATTGGGCGATAAGGTGCTCAAAAATGCTGAGCTGACCGAGGGCGACACAATGGATTCGCCTTATTACATGGTTATCAAACCGGGCGAGTATCAGGGCAATATCCAGCTAAGTTTTGTGTTCTATGAGCGCTGGGCCAACCCGTATGAGTATGATTACTATGTGCATCCGGATGAAACCACTGTCACTGCCGAGCGCCGCCCGGCCATGCAGGATGGCGACTGCATCCTGCTGCGCCTGACACAGGGACAGGCGGACAGCCTGCAGGCCGAGTGGCTCGAGGGACAGCGTGTATTCGATCATGCGCTGATGCTGGTGATCATCCTGTTTTTCCTCGCGCTGATCGCATATATCTACCTGCTGTTCGTCACCGGCCGCCGGGCAGAGGACGAGGAAGTGCATCTGGTGCTGATCGACCGGATGTATGTGGAATTCAACCTCGCGATCCTTGTGGGCGCTGCGGCCGGCGCGCTCGCGCTGACATTCGTCGGCATCGACGAATGTTTGTCCAGCGGCGTCTCGTTCCGCATGATGACGTATCTGCTCGCGGCGCTGCTGGTCTGCGCGTTCGCGCTGGTGATGGAGCTCATCCTCTCCCTCGTGCGCAACCTGAAAAACCGCACGTTTGTCGAGCGCTCGTTCATCCTGCGCGCCATCCGCTGGTGCTGGCGCACGGCAAAGCGCATCTGCCGCTGGTTCATCGGGCGCTGCAAGGCGGTTTGGCATGGCATCGGCCGCGGCAGGGACGGCCTGTGGCGCAAGGCGTTTCAGGATTACAAGACGCGCAATGCGCTGCTGGTATTCACCGGCTATTCGGCGGTGCTCGCCATCATCACCGTGCTGTTCGGCATGGTGGCGTCGGATTACTGGTACAGGAGCAATGGGCTGACGCTCTTTACCTTCTTTGTGCTCGGCGTCGCATGGGTCGCGGCATCGGCCTGCTTCATCTTCAAGCGCATCGACGGATTTGACCGCGTCGTGGAGGCGATCAAGCGCCTGCGCGGCGGTGACCTGACCTACAAGCTGACCGATATGCCCGCGGGCGTGTTTTCCGCCATGGCGGAGGACATCAACTCGCTGGGCGACGGCATGCAGGCCGCGCTGCAGAACGAGCTGCGCGCCGAGCGCATGAAAAGCGAGCTGATCACCAACGTCAGCCACGATCTCAAGACCCCGCTGACCTCCATTTTGAGCTACTCCGACCTGCTGTGTCAGGAGCACCTGACCCCGGAGGAGGCCAACGACTATGCGAAGATCATCCACCAGAAGAGCCTGCGGCTCAAAAACCTGACGAGCGACCTGTTCGACATCTCCAAGGTGCAGTCGGGCGCGGAGCAGATGCAGTGCGAGCGCATCGACGCCTGCACGCTCGTGCGGCAGGCGCTGGGCGAGCAGGATAAGGCGATCGCGGAGAGCCGCCTGACGCTCAAGGTCGATATCCCCGAGCGCGAGCTCCCCATCTGGGCGGACGGCAAGAAGATGACCCGCGTGATGGAGAACCTGATCGGCAACTGCATCAAATATGCGCTGCCGGGCACGCGCGTGTTCGTCTCCGCGGCCGAGCGGGAAGGGCAGGCGGTCATCGAGCTCAAGAACATCGCCAATTACGCCATGGATTTTGACCCGGGCGAGATCACCGAGCGCTTTGTGCGCGGCGACGCGGCGCGCTCGACCGAGGGCAGCGGCCTCGGTCTGGCGATCGCCAAAAGCTACGTCGAAGCGTGCGGCGGCGCGCTTGCGGTCGAGGTGGACGGCGACCTGTTCAAGGTGCGCATCACCTTCCCGGTGTACGGCGCCCAGCCGGCGTAAAACGCAATAAAAGGTCCCTGCGGCAGCATAGCGCCGCGGGGACCTTTTGCATGGGCTCAGCGATCGACCTCGTCGATCAGCGCGCGCATCTTGCGCGCCGACCGCTGCAGCTGCGCGAGCTCCTCCGGCGCGAGCGGGATGTCGAGCACGGCCTGCACGCCCCCGCGCCCGACGATGGACGGCACGCCCAGACACACGCCGTCCACCCCGTAGTGGCCGGTGATCAGCGACGACACGGGCAGCACCGAGCGCTCGTCTCGCACAATGGCCTCGGCGATGCGGCGCACCGCCATGGCGATGCCGTAATAGGTCGCGCCCTTGCCCTCGATGATCGGGTAAGCCGCGCCGCGCACGCTCTCGTAGATGCCGCGCAGCACGGCCGCCGGGTCGTCGATGCCGGTGATGCGGCAGTAGTCGTCCAGATCGACGCCCGAGATGTTGGCGCTCGACCAGACGGCGAGCTCGCTGTCGCCGTGCTCGCCGATGATGAAGGCGTGCACGTTGCGTCCGTCCACGCCCAGCCGCTGGCCGAGCAGGTATTTGAGCCGCGCAGTGTCCAGCACCGTGCCCGAGCCGATCACCCGTCCGGCGGGCAGACCGGAGAGCCGCTGCGCCATGCAGGTGAGCACATCCACCGGGTTGGACACGACCAGCAGCACCGCGTCGCGCGCCGCCTGCACCACCTGCCCGACGACGGCGGACAGGATGGTCCGGTTGCGGCCGAGCAGCGCCACGCGTGTCTCGCCCGGGCGCTGGTTGGCGCCCGCCGCCAGAATGACCAGCCCGCAGCCGGAGAGGTCGCTGTAATCGCCCGCCCCAACATGACAGGGCTTGGCGAACGAAACGCCGTGGTTGATGTCCGCGGCCTCGCTCTCGGCCTTCTGCCGGTTGACGTCCACCAGTACGATCTCGGAAAACAGCCCGGAGACCGCCAGCGTATAGGCGCAGCACGCGCCCACAAAGCCGACGCCCACCACGCCGCATTTCTGCATATTGCCCATTGCTTCAGCACTCCTTTGCGATTTCCCGTAGTATGCCCGTTTTGCAGTTGGAAAACACCTGGGGATGTGATACAATAAAAAGGCAACAGCGATAAGACAACACAGCAATAAAAGGAGCAATCGATTATGAACCATTGGCTGCGCGCCGCTTTTGCCGGCGCTGCATTGACTGCGCTGCTGACCGTACCCGCCTTTGCGGCGGAGGATACCGCCTGTGCGGAGCGGCTGGATGCGCTCGGCCTGTTCCGCGGCACGGAGGCGGGCTACGAGCTCGACCGCGCGCCCACCCGCGCGGAAGCGGGCGTCATGCTGGTGCGCCTTTTGGGCGCGGAGGAGGAAGCGCAGGCGCTGACCTATACCGCGCCCTTTACCGACCTCATGGGCTGGGAGCAGCCCTATGTGCAGTATCTGTACGAGAACGGCCTGACCACCGGCGTGTCCGAAACGGACTTTGCGCCGAACGAGCCCTGCTCGGCGCAGATGTATGCGGCGTTCCTGCTGCGCGCGCTCGGATACAGCGAAGCGGCGGGCGATTTCTCCTATGCCGCGGCGGTGGACGCGGCGCAGGATTACGGCGTTTACGACCCGGCGGTGATCGACTGCGCGGATTTTGAGCGCGGCGATGTGGTTATGGCGAGCTATACGGCGCTCTCCTGCGCGCCCAAGGGTGCGGACGGCACCCTGCTCGACCGTCTGGTGCAGGACGGCGCGGTGGATGCGCAGTCTGCGCAGCCGGTTCAGGCGCTGTTCACCGCCTATGCGCAGTACCGCGCGGATACCGCGGGGATGGCGGAGCTGCCGGCGTTCACCATCCACAGTGAGTATCCCGGCGGCGCGGCCTTCCTGCGCAGTGCGGACGGCGCGGAGGTCCTGACGCTGCAGACGCAGGAGACCATGTCCTTTGACCGGTCTGCGGGGACCATGCAGGCCGACCGCGTGCTCACCCTGTCCGCGCCGGGCGTAGCGGAGGAGACCGTGCTGGCCGGCACTGCGCTGTCGGACGGCGTGCTGCGTCGCAGCCTGAACGGCAGCCAAAGCGAGCAGGCCGTGACGGCGATCGCGCAGGCGCGCCTGCTTTCCTGCTATGGTCCGGCGCCGCTGGCCTGCATTGCCGACCTGACGCAGGAGGCGGCTGACGGCCGGTGGACGATCACATTTGACGGCCTGCCGTCGCTCTACCGCGAGCTGCTGTGGCCGGTGGAGAGCACGGTCGGCAGCCTGGACGGCGCGGCGATCCACGCCGTGACGCTCCAGCAGGAGGTCGAGGACGGCCGGATCGTATGCCAGCGCCTTGCAGCGGACTTTACCAGCGCGGATGGCATCTGCGGACAGCCGGAGCTGGTCAGCTTGCTCGAGTTGGAAGACTGAACAGCCTTTCGCTCGAGACTGCGGTTC
>CALWJG010000124.1 GCA_944380945.1 uncultured Agathobaculum sp.
AAGGCTTTACACAAAATTTCTCCAAAATTTTTGTACAAGCCTCCAAAATTGCAGTGAAGCCGCCCCTCCTCCCCGCCGGCGCAGGCAAAAGCAGCGGCAGGCATCCCCCTGCTCTCCTTATATTTATATATTTATATGTAGAGCAGCAGGAGAGGCCCTTAGCATGCCTCTCGATTGGAACTACAGTTCCAATCGAATTTACCGCTGGCTGCGCACATCCTATGGATGCACTTGCCAGCGGTTTGTATAAAAAGTCAGGCACATGTCCTGACTTTTTATGAAAGCAGCGGTTCCACCGCTGCTTTCTGTTTGAATGCGCGCCTGCGGCGCGGAAACTTTTTCGAAAAATGAGGCAGGCGGCGGCCGCTGCCCTTTCATCGTTTGCCCCATGCGCGCATACCATGAATAAAAAACTTGCGTGCGGTCATATTTAACAAGCGCAAAAAGTGTGCAAAACCGCTTTTTATATGTTTTCACAAGCGCCTGTATTTGACAGCCTTGCAGGATTGCGGTAAAATATATTCATAATAAAGTGCTAAAGCAAAAAGGAGGAAGGCCGGATGCCGATTCAGCCTGATCACGTAAACAAAGAATTCTTGCACGAGCTCAGTCAGAGTTTCCGACAGCACAGCCGCATCCCATCCGAGCTGTACTCCCGCTTCCGGATCAAGCGCGGCCTGCGCAACGCGGACGGCACGGGCGTGCTCGTCGGCGCGAGCTATCTGGGCAACGTCCACGGCTACATACTCAACGAGGGCGAGCGCGAGCCGATCGAGGGCCGCCTGACCTACCGCGGCTACAACATCTACGACCTCATCCACGGCATGGATCAGGAAAAGCGCTTCGGCTTCGAGGAGGTCGGCTACCTGCTGATGTGCGGCGCGCTGCCCGACAGCCGCCAGCTGGCGGAGTTCCAGCACACGATCGGTCTGGAGCGCGCGCTGCCGGATAACTTCACCGAGGATATGATCATGCGCGCGCCCAGCCGCGATATTATGAACAAGCTGGCCGGCGCGACGCTTGCGCTCTATTCCTATGACGAAAACCCGGATGAGAACACGGTCGAGAACATCATGCGTCAGGGCATCAGCCTGATGGCCAAGTTCCCGGTCATCATCTCGCACGCCTATCAGGCCAAGCGCCGGTATTTTGACGGGGACTCCATGTTCCTGCATGTGCCCGACCCCGAGCGTTCGACCGCGGAGAACATCCTGCACCTCGTCCGCCCGAACGGCCAGTTTACGGACGACGAGGCCAAGCTGCTCGACCGCTGCCTGATCCTGCACGCCGAGCACGGCGGCGGCAACAACTCGTCCTTCACCGTGCGCGTCACCTCTTCCTCGGGCACGGATACCTATTCCGCCATCGCGGCGGCGGTGTCCTCGCTCAAGGGGCCGCGCCACGGCGGCGCCAACCTGCGCGTGGTGCGCCAGTTTGACGAGATGAAGGCCAACATCAGCAACTGGCGGGATGAGGACGAGGTCGCGGCCTATCTGTGCCGCATCCTGGACGGCGAGGCCGGCGACGGCTCGGGCCTGATCTACGGCATGGGCCACGCCATTTACACGCTGAGCGACCCGCGTGCGGTGGCGCTCAAGCGGGCGGCGCGCCCGCTGGCGGATAAGCTGGGCTTCTCGGAGGAGATGGACCTGATCGAGCTGGTGGAAAAGCTGACGCCCGCGGTATTCAAGGAGAAAAAGGGCAGCGACAAGCCGATGTGCGCCAATGTGGATATGTATTCCGGCTTTGTGTACAAGATGCTCGGCCTGCCCAAGTCGCTGTACACCCCGCTGTTCGCCACCGCCCGCATCGTCGGCTGGATGGCGCACCGGCTGGAGGAGGTCACCTCGGGCGGCAAGATCATCCGCCCGGCCTACAAGCCCATGGCGCGGCCGCAGTCCTATGTCGATCTGGCCGAGCGGTAAGGCTTTTCAGCAAGCGCTTTCCGCCGCCCAGCGACGGAAGGCGGTCATCAGGTCAATGCAATATTCCGCTGCCTGCGCGCCGCAGGCGCGCGATACCGTCAGTCGATCGAAACCGTGGTTTCGATCGAGCGAAAGCCCGCCGCCCTGCGGCGGGCTTCGCTTGCATATTTTCCCGGGATGGGCTATCATAATAGAGAAGAGAAAGCATACCCGAAAGGAAGGATTCCCGTGCAAACCAATCAGATCCCGGCGCGCGCCGACGTGCCGGCGCAGGACAAATGGGCCATCCACGACCTGTTCGCCACGGACGACGACTGGCGCGCGGCGCTCGCTGCGGCGAAGGAATATGTGCCGCGCATCGCGGCCTACCGCGGCCGTCTGGGCGAGAGCGGCGCGACCCTGCTGGCGTTCCTCCGGCTGGACGACGAGATCAGCCTGGCCTTCGACCCGCTGGTGCACTACGCCCAGCGCAAAAGCGACGAGGACACCCGCGTGGCGGCCTATCAGGAGATGGTCAGTCAGGTGACGCGGCTCGCGGTCGAGCTGCAGTCCGCGGCAGCGTTTGAGACCCCCGAGCTGCTCGCGATCGACGAGCAGACCCTGGACCGGTTTTACGCCGAGCAGCCCGCGCTGGAAAACTACCGGCTGGTGCTCGACCGGGTGCGCCGCCGCCGCGAGCATGTGCTCTCGGACAAGGAGGAGGCGCTGCTCGCCGCGGCGGGCGAAATGGCCGCCAGCCCGGACGACATCTACTCCATGCTGAACGACGCGGACCTCAAATTCCCGGACGCGGTGGACAAGGACGGCAGCCGCCACCCGGTCACCCACGGCACCTATATCCCGCTCATGCAGTCCTATGACCGCGCGCTGCGCAAATCCGCGTTCGATTCGCTCTATGCGGTCTACGGCCAGTTCCGCAACACCGCGGCGGCCACCCTGTCCGCGCAGATGAAGCAGCTGCTGTTCTTCGCGAACGCCAGAAAATACCCCTCGACGCTCGCCGCCGCGCTGGACGGCACCGAGGTCGACCCGCAGATCTACCACAGCCTGATCGACGCGGTGCACCGCTCGTTCGGGCCCATGCACCGCTATGTATCGCTGCGCCGCCGCCTGCTCGGGCTGGACGAGCTGCACATGTACGACCTGTATGTGCCGGTGGTCGAGGGCGTGGAGATGAAATTCACCTTCGACGAGGCCAAGGAGATCGCGCTGGGGGCGCTCGCCCCGCTGGGCGAGGAGTACCTCGCCATCCTGCGCGAGGGCTTCGCAAACGGCTGGATCGATGTGTACGAGAACGAGGGCAAGCGCTCGGGCGCGTATTCCGCGGGCGCGCGCGTGCATCCCTATGTGCTCTTGAATTTCAAGGGCACGCTGGACGATGTGTTCACCCTCGTGCATGAGATGGGGCACGCGATCCACTCCTACCTGTCCAACAAGACCCAGCCGACCGCGTATCAGGACTATGTGATCTTCGTCGCCGAGGTCGCCTCGACCTGCAACGAGGCGCTGCTGATGGAGTACCTGCTCTCGGTCACCGAGGACAAAAAGCAGCGCGCCTATCTGATCAACCACTTCCTCGAGCAGTTCCGCGGCACGCTGTACCGCCAGACCATGTTCGCGGAGTTTGAGCTCAGGGCCAACGAGATGACCCAACGCGGCGAGGGTACGACCGCCGAGGCGCTCTGCGCGCTGTACAAGCAGCTCAATGAGCAGTATTTCGGCCCGGATATGGTCGTGGACGACGAGATCGCGCTCGAATGGGCGCGTATCCCGCATTTCTACTATGATTACTATGTGTACCAGTACGCGACCGGCTATGCCGCGGCGATCGCGCTGTCGCGCCGTATCCTGCGCGAGGGCGAGGCGGCGGTAAAGGACTACCTCCGCTTCCTGTCCGGCGGCTGCTCGGCCGACCCGGTCACGCTGCTGCGCGGCGCGGGCGTGGATATGGCAGGCCCCGCGCCCGTCGAGGACGCGACGCGCCTGTTCGACGAGCTCATCGGCGAGATGGAGGCGCTGCTGGCCTGACGGCAGAAAAAACAAAGGGGAACGGAAAACCGTTCCCCTTTTGCATGTTCACATCTCTTTTTCCAGCTTGACCCGGAAGTAGATCGCGTATCCGTGCACGAACAAATACGCGACCACCATGGCGATGATGACCGTCCACTCCGCGCCCATCAGCGCGAACGCGACCATGAGCGCGCCGAACACATAGGTCATCATATCGTAGCCCTTGGCCTTGGCCAGGCTGCCGATCATCACGTTGCGCTCGTCCGTCTGCGCGATCTCGAGCCGCCGCGCCATTTCCGGGTCGGCGTCCGCGGCCTTTTTCGCCAGCGCGTCACCCAGCCCGTGTCCGAAAATGCCGCAGCCAAACCCGACCAGCAGGAAGGGCAGGGACCGCAGGATCCCCTGCGGGTCGGGCAGGGCCTTGATCAGGGCGATGCCCGCGGCGATCAGCGCAAACCCCAGCAGGCTGAGGCCGATATTTTTTGCCTGTTTCATTTGCTCTCCTCCTCATAGATGAAAATATCCTCGATCGTCATGCCGAAATACCGCGCGATCTTGAACGCCAGCAGGATGGACGGGTTGTAGCGCCCGTTCTCCAGCGAGCCGATCGTCTGCCGCGATACGCCCAGCGCGTCCGCCAGCTCCTCCTGCCGGACGCCGCGCGACTTGCGCAGCTCCTCCAGACGGTTTTTCAAGCGGCGCCCCCTCCTCTCAAATGTAAAGTTTGCTTTCCATATCTGTATGATAGCACGCGCCTGTAAAAATGTCAAGCACACTTTCCATTTTTGTTTTGAAAAAAGGACGCCCCGTTTGGGGCGTCCCCGGCATATGCCGTTTTTTCATCGCACCGGCGCATCAGGGCGCGGGGTAATCCACCCGCAGGTCGAAATACTGCGTGTTGCCGTACATAATCGTGTAATACGCCTTCTCGGCGGCATCCCCTCTGCGCTGGAGCGGCAGCTTCCATCCGCCGTCCGCCAGCGGCAGCAGCTGACGCATTTCGCGCAGGATCTCCAGCTGGCCCTGCCCGATCTGGTGATAGTATTCCTCCTCCACCTGCACCGTGTCCTGAAACTGCTCCGGCACATAGAGGAACAGGCTGTCCTCCGCTGCCGTGAGCGTCACCACGGGCAGCATCTCCCGCTCGATGCCCTCGCCCACCGTGCGTTCGACCGGCGTGACCTCCTCGCCTGTGCTCTCCACATAGACCAGCGGCGGCGCGGCCGGTTCGGCTTCGGGCTCTAAAGAGGGCTGCAGCTGCCATACAGCCACGCATAGTAGTACCGCGGCTGCGACCACTGCGATCGCGGCTGCCTTTTTCCATCCTGCCATCCCGATCCCTCCTTTTTCTTCCATGATAGCCGCGTCTTTGCAACCTGTCTACCGGCAAAACAGCCAAAAAGAGCGCCCTCCGTTTGGAAGGCGC
>CALWJG010000125.1 GCA_944380945.1 uncultured Agathobaculum sp.
CAGATCTTCCGCGAGCCGGGCGCGGGCATGGAGTCGGTCATCGTCGGCGTGGTGGGCGTGCTGCAGTTCGAGGTGCTCGAATACCGTCTGAAGAACGAGTATAACGTCGAGATCATCCGCGAAAGCCTGCCGTATGAGCTGATCCGCTGGGTGGAGAACGACGAGGAGGGCTTTGACGTCAAAAAGCTCCAGCTGACGAGCGACACCAAGATCGTCGAGGACCTCAAGGGCAACACGCTGCTGCTGTTCGCCTCGCCGTGGAACATCACCTATGCGCTCGACCACAACGAGGGCCTGCGGCTGGCCGAATTTTCGGAAAACGCATGAGCCCGCAGCGGCCGGTGCGCCATCCGTCAAACTGAATCACAAAAGGACCGCTGACGCAGGGCGGCCGCCGGCCGAGGGCTGGCGGCCGCTGCTTTTGCCGTCCGCGGCATACAGGAGGTTTTTCCATGAATATCACCAAGGGCGACGTGCTCGAGCTGCGCCGCCGGCTGAAAAAGACCGAGTGCACCTTTGACAGCCTGTGCGGCTGCTATGTCAACAGCGGCAAGCAGATCGTGGTCAAATTCCGCCAGCCGTTCTCCGAGCTGGGGGAGGACGAGTTTTACAAATACCTCGAGATCGCCAAAAAGACCCTGTCCGGCACGCTGGGCAGCAACCTGCTCGAGCTGGAGTTCCAGCGCAGCGAGCTGGCCGAGGAGCGGCAGAAGTACCTGCTGCTGCTCAAAAACGGCAAGCTGGACAACGAGGAGCTGCTCGACCGGCTGTATGAGCAGATCATCGAGCAGTATTCCTATCCGGGCAACTATCTGATCCTGGTCTACCACGATGTTTACGATGTGCCGTCCAGGGCGACCTCGGGCGAGGAGCAGGAGGAGTCCGAGGAGATCTATTCGTACATCCTGTGCGCGGTCTGCCCGGTCGAGCTGGCCAAGCCCGCGCTCGGCTACCGCGAGGACGAGAACCGCATCGGCGCGCGCGAGCGCGACTGGGTGGTCGGCCTGCCCGACCTCGGCTTTGTCTATCCGGCGTTCAGCGGCCGCGGCAGCGATGTGAACGCGGCGATGTACTATGTCAAGACCGGCAAGAGCTCGCATCCGGAGTTTATTGAGAACGTGCTCGGCTGCGTGTCCCAGCGCACGGCGGCGGAGGACAAGCAGGCGTTTGAGGGCGTGATCAAGGGCGCGTTTGGCGAGGACGAGGAGCAGGCGGACGCGGCCTTTTTCCAGATCCAGAAGACCATCAGCGGCATGGTCGCCGAGCGCGAGGAGGACGAATCCCTGCCGCCGGTCAGCCTGACCGCCGAGACGCTGGCCGACCTCGCGGCGGACGCCGACGTGCCCGAGGCGGTGCGCGGGCAGATCGAAAAATCCTTTGCCCATGTGTTCGGCGATACGCCGCCTGCGGCGCACAACGTGCTGGATAACAAGCTGGTCGAGGAGGGCACGCGCCGCGCGCACACCGCCCAGCTCGAGCAGAAGGTGGCCGCCCTGCAGCAGGAGCTGGCCGCGCAGGCGGCGCAGCAGGCGGACGGGGACGAGGCGCCGCCGTGGGCGGAGGAGGACGCCGCGCCCATCGAGCTGCACGTTTCCGCGGAAAAGGCCGGGCGCATCCACACCGGCATGGTGGACGGCGAGCGCTGCCTGCTCATCCCGCTCGAAGAGGGCGAATCCGCGCGCATCAACGGCAGAGACGCGCAGCTGTAACACAAAACCGGAGACTGGCTGCAGTCTCCGGTTTTGCTGCCTTATGCGCGGCGCACAAGCGCATCCAGTTCGTCCTGCGCCTTGCGGAGCGCCGCGCGGCAGGTGTCCTGCATAGCACAATGCGCGCGTCGTTTCGAGGTTTTCCACAAAATCCGCCGCGAATCTGCGAGGGAAACCGTAAATATTCATGTTTTCCGCCGTATGGCGTTGAAAACAGGGGAGAAAGTGTGCTATACTACCCATAACTGAGATTCTTTTGGAGCGTAGGAGCATGACGGATAGAAAAAACAGACGCCGTCCCCCGCGGGAGGATGACGGCACGCTGATCGAGGGCCGCAACGCAGTGCTGGAAACGCTGCGCGCGGGCCGGTCGGTGGACAAGGTGTTCGTGGCGGAGGGCAGCCGCATCGGCGATGTGGCCGCGGAGGCGCGCAGGCACGGCGTGCCGGTCGTCACCTGCGACCGGCGCAAGCTCGACCACATGAGCCTGACGGGCAACCATCAGGGCGTGATCGCGCAGGCCGCGGCGCAGGAGTACGTTTCGCTCGAGGATATTTTCCGCGTGGCGGAGGAGCGCGGCGAAGCGCCGCTCATCGTCGTGTGCGACGGCATCGAGGACCCGCACAATCTGGGCGCGATCATCCGCTCGGCGGAAACCGCGGGCGCGCACGGGGTCATCATCCCCAAGCGGCGCGCGGTCGGCCTGACGGCCGTGGTGGCGCGCGCGGCAGCGGGCGCGCTGGCCTACATCGGGGTACACAAGGCGGGCAATCTGGCCGCCGCGCTCGATGAACTCAAGGCGCGCGGCGTATGGCTGTTCGGCGCGGAGGCGGACGGCAACGCGCCGCTGTACGAGGCCGCGTTCGACCGCCCGGCGGCGATCGTCATCGGGTCGGAGGGGCAGGGCCTCAGCCGGCTGACGCGCGACAAATGTGATTATATCGTCAGCATCCCGATGCGGGGGCGTGTCAATTCGCTCAACGCGTCGAATGCAGCGGCCGTGCTGCTGTTTGAAGCGGTGCGCCGCCGCAGCGGAGTCTGACGGAAGGAGGCAACGGAGCAAGCTATGGATAGAAAAGACGATACCATGAATCTGGACGCGCTCAAGGAAATGCTGAGCGACGTGCCGGACAGCGGCGAGTTCGATCTGGATTCGATCATCGCCGAGGTGGCGGGCGGCGCGCCCGCCGAGCCGAAAAAGGCGCCGCAGCCGGCCGAGGAGCCGCCCAAGGCGCAGCCGGCAGCGGAGGAAAAACACCATGCGGCGCCGCGTCGCGAAGCGCCGCAGCCGGAAGCGCCCGCGCCGCGTCCTGCGGAGAAGGCGTCTGCCGCCGCGCCCGCGGAGCCGGCGGCGGAGGAAGAAGCGGAATACGATCCGCGCGCCGCGCGCATCGCCGCGCGGGAGGCCAAAGCGGCTGCCCGCCGCGAAAAGGCGGCGGCAAAGGCTGAAGCCAAGGCCGCGGCAAAAGAGGCGCGCCGCGCGGCCAAGGAAGCGGCCCGCGCGGCCGAGCAGGAGCCCGAGGAGCTGATCGACGACATCCCGCCCATGCCGGCGGGGATGCAGCCGATCCAGCCGGTTGAGCCGGCGGAGGAGGCGCCGCGCACCGCGCCCAAGACCCGCCGCGCCCGCCGGGAGGAGCCGGCTGTCCCGCAGCCGGAGGCGCCGGTAGAAATGGAACAGGAGCTGCCGGAGGAACCGGCGGAAGAGGAGATCGATCCGCGCGCGGCGCGCATTGCCGCGCGGGAAGCCAAAGCAGCCGCCCGCCGCGAAAAGGCGGCGGCAAAGGCCGCGGCCAAGGCGGCAGCGGCGGGAGCCGCCGGCGCTGCGGCAGCCGGCGCGCTGGCAGACGGGGCGGAGCAGTCCGCCGAGCACATGACCCGCAAGCAGGCCCGCGCCGCGCGCCGCGCGGCCGAGCTGGCGGAGGAGGAAGAGGAGATCGAGCTGCTTGATCCCGCGCAGGCAGCGCAGAATTACAAGCGCCGCGCCCGCGGCCTGTCCGTGCGGTCGTTCCTGGTGCTGCTTCTGGCTGCGGCCGCGGCTTACCTGAGCATTGCGCCCAGCTTTGACGCGCTGCCCCTGCCGATCGCTCTGGACGTGGTGGAGAACCCGACCATCGGCATCGCGGTGCTGATCGCGCTGCAGTTCGTGGCGCTGTTCCTCGGCGTGGACGTGTTCGGCATGGGCTTCGGCAACCTGCTGCACGGCATGCCCGACCGCGCTTCGCTCGTGTCCTTTGCCGTGCTGGCGTCGCTGTTGCACGGCGCGTCCATCATCGTGTTTGACAATCAGGCGGGCGTGGCGGTGCCCTATCTGGCCATCAGCATCCTGCTGCTCTATGCGTCCATGCGCGAGGAGCGCGGCCGCTGCGCTGCGTTGGCGCGCGCCTATCAGGCGTTCTGCTCGGCGGAGCAGCCCATGGCGGTGTACAGCCATTATGACCAGACGGACGACGCCTGCCGCGCGGTCAAGGCCCCGCTGTATGACGACAGGGCCTTCCTGATGGAGATGGAGCGGCCGGATACCGCGGACCGCTTCTCCATGATCTATGTGCCGATCGCGCTGGCAGCGTCGATCATTCTGGCGCTCGTGGCCTCGGTCGGTCAGGGCGAGCCGGTGCGCTTTTTCTGGGCGTTCTCGGCGATCCTGTCGGTCGCCGCGCCGCTGGGCATGCTCTGTGCGTTCGGCGCAGGCTATAACAACGTATCCCGCCGCCTGCTCGGACAGGGCGCGGCGCTCGCGGGCGCGCGGCAGGCCAATCTGCTGCGCGGCACCGAGGAGGTCGTGCTCGAGGAGAACGACCTGTTCCCGACCGGCTCGATCGCGCTGGAATCGCTCGAGAACATGGGCCGCATGCCGGACGACCGCCTGCTCGCCTGCGCGGCCGCGCTGACCGATGCGGCGGGTCTGGAACTGGGCCGCGTGCTCACCGAAGCGACGCGGGAACGCTACGGCGTCACCCTTTCTGCGCGCAGTGTGCGCCTGGTTGAGGGCGGCGTGACCGGTGAGATCGGCACGAGCCATGTCGTGCTGGGCACGGCGGCGCTCATGGTGCAGATGGGCGTGCGCATCCACGCCGGACAGGGCGACCACACCTGCGTCTACCTGCTGGTGGACAATGTGCTGGCCGGCGTGCTGACCCTGCAGTACCAGCCGACCAAGAACACCTACCGCGCGATGCGCCTGATGCGCCGCATGCACATGAATGCGCTGCTCGCGGTGCGCGATTTCAATGTTTCGCCCGCCATGGTCGAGGCGGAATTCGACCTGCGCCGCGGCTTTGCCGACCAGCCCGACCCGGCTGGCGTACAGCGTCTGCTCGACCCGGCCTATGCGCAGGGCGACGCACCCGCTGCGATCCTGACGCGCGAGGGCGCGGGACCGTACATGCAGGTGCTCCGCTGCGCGGACAAGCTGGCTGGCGCGGTGCGCTCGCTGCTCACGCTGGGCGCGTTCGCAGGCATCTGCGGCATGCTGATCGTGTTCTATCTGGTGTTCCAGAACGCGGTGGATGCGCTGCCGGTGACCAACCTGCTGCTCTACCTGCTGATCTGGTACATCCCGTCCTTCATCATCACGCTGCAGACGCACTGATCAAT
>CALWJG010000126.1 GCA_944380945.1 uncultured Agathobaculum sp.
GCGCCGCCGTAGCCCAGCAGCAGCACCTTTTTGCCGCGCAGCTTGACGCCGTCCCGCGCAAGGGATTCGGCAAAGCCCAGGATGTCGGTATTGTAGCCGGTGGCCTTTCCGTCCCGGAAGGCGACCGTGTTGACCGAGTGCAGGTCGCGCGCGGCGGTGTCCACCGCGTCCAGCAGCGGGATGACCGCTTTTTTGTGCGGGATGGTGCAGTTGATGCCGCGCAGCTTGGCCTTGGCCAGATGAAACGCCTCTTCGAGCGCCTCGGGCGGCACGGCCACGCCGATGTAGTCCGCGTCCTGTCCGGATGCGGCGAACAGCTGCGCGTGCAGCTCGGGGCTCATGGTGTGGCCGAGCGGCCAGCCGAACAGCGCATAGGTCGGCTTTTCCGGCTGGAAGGCGCGGAATTCCTCCATGGTCAGCAGCATGTCCCTCAACCTCCCAACTGTCCGAGCGTGTCGAAAAAGCCGGGGTAGGAGATCGCGACGACCTCGGGGTCGTCGATGCGGCTGACGCCCTCGGCGCCGAGCGCCAGCACGGCCATGCTCATGGCGATGCGGTGGTCGCCGTAGGTCTCGAACGATGCGCCGCGCGGCGTTTTGCCGCCGCGGATGATCATGCCGTCCTCGGTCTCCTCCACATCCACGCCCGCGCGGCCGAGCTCGCGCACCATGGCGGCGATGCGGTTGGATTCCTTGACCTTGAGCTCCTGCGCGTCGCGGATGACGGTCTCGCCTTCGGCAAAGGCAGCCGCGACCGCGATGACCGGCAGCTCGTCGATCAGGCGGGGGATGATCGCCCCGCCGATCTCAACGCCGTGCAGTGCGCTCGCCCGTACGGTCAGGTCGCAGACCGGCTCGGATTCGTCGCGGAAGTTGTCCTCCGTGATGGATGCGCCCATGTCGCGCAGCACGTCGATGACGCCCGTGCGCGTCGGGTTGACGCCGACGTTCCGGATGGTCAGCTCGCTGCCCGGGACGATCGCGCCCGCGGTCAGGAAAAACGCCGCGGACGAAATATCGCCCGGCACGGCGATGTCGACCGCGTGCAGGTCCTCGGGCGGGTCGAGCGTGATGGTGCTGCCCTCGGTGTCGATCTCAACACCCAGCGCGCGGAACATGCGCTCAGTGTGGTCGCGCGAGGGCGCGGGCTCGATGACCGTGGTCTGCCCTTCGGCGTACAGGCCCGCGAGCAGGATCGCGCTCTTGAGCTGCGCCGAGGCGACAGGCAGGCGGTATTCGATGCCGTGCAGCTCGCTGGGGTACAGGGTCAGCGGGCAGTAATTGTCATTTTTGCCCTCGATGGACGCGCCCATCTCGCGCAGCGGCTTGATGACGCGGCCCATCGGGCGCTTCTGGATGGAAGCGTCGCCGTTTAAGGTCGCGGTGAACGGCTGGCCCGCCAGAATGCCGCACAGCAGGCGGGTGGTGGTGCCCGAGTTGCCGGTGTACAGCGCCTCCTCGGGCTCGCACAGGCCGTGCAGGCCCACGCCCTCGACGATCACCTCGTCCTCCCGGACTTCGATCTCGACGCCCATTTTGCGGAAGCAGTCGATGGTGGACAGGCAGTCCTCGCCCATCAGGAAGCCGGTGATATGGGTCGTGCCGTTTGCCAGCGCGCCCAGCATGACCGCGCGGTGCGAAATGGATTTGTCGCCCGGCACGGTGAGACAGCCGCGCAGCGGGCCGCTTGGATGGATATGCATGGATGTTTACTCCTCCGTCGCATCGGCAACGCGGTAGCTGCCGATCACTTTGATATAGGGAAGCTCCTCGTGGAGCTGGTACAGCAGGGACTGCACGGCGTGGTCTTTCATGTTGCCGGTGAAGTCGATGTAGAACACATAGCACCACGGGCTGTCGCGCAGCGGGCGCGAGTGGATCTCGGTCATGTCGATGCCGTAGTGCGCGATCGCGTCGAGCACGGTGTTGAGCGAGCCGGCGACATTCGGGATGCGGAACGCGATCGCGATGCGGTTGTCGTCCGGCTGCACGGTCAGCGTGCGGCTGACCGCGATGAACCGCGTCTCGTTGTGCTTGAGGTCGTTGATGCCCTCGGCGAGGACGGTCAGGCCGTATCGCTCCGCCGCCTCGCGCGAGCAGACCGCTGCGAGATGGATGTCGCCCGCCTGCTGCACCTGCTGCGCCGCCACGGCGGTGTTGGCGACCTCGAAGGTCTCCAGCCCGTGCGCGGCGATGAACGCGTGGCACTGGGGCAGGGCGTGCGGATGCGAGCACACGCGCCGGATGTCCGAAAGCTGCGCGCCCGGCGCCGCGGCCAGACAGTGCGAGATCTTTTTGATGCACGAGCGGTTGATGGACAGGTCGTACTCCAGCAGCAGGTCGTACACCTCGGTGACCGTGCCCGCGGTCGTGTTTTCGACCGGCACCACGCCCATGTCTGCTTCGCCGTCGCGCACGGCCTGGAACACATGCCGCCAAGTGGGCACGCTCTCCGGCTCGCACTGGGGGAACAGTGCGCGGGCCGCCAGCTCCTGATACGCGCCCGGCACGCCCTGATAATACACGGTGCGCGGGTCGGGTGCGGTTTCGGACGGCCGGAAGGGGAAGCGCGCGGGCTTTTCCCGCAGCAGCGCGCTGTACTGGTATTCGCGGCTGGCGCGCATCATGCTCTGCAGCAGCGCGGTATATTTGATCCGCAGCTCGTCGCTCATGCCCGCGGTGCGCTTTTGGATGATCTCAGCCTCGCGGTCGGGCTTGTAGATGCAGTCGTCGGTCTCGGACTTGGTGTGCGCGACCTCGAGCGCCAGATCCATGCGCCGCAGAAACAGCGCGCGGATCTGCTCGTCCACCGCATTGATGTCCAGCCGGATCTCGGATAATTCACGCATAGCCGTTCGCCTCCCGCAGAAGATCCGCCAGCGCGACCGCGCAGGCCGCCTCGACGACGGGCGCGGCGCGTGTGACGATACAGGGGTCGTGCCGCCCGTGGATGGACAGCGGCTCGACCTTGCCGGTTTGGATGTTGAGCGTCTGCTGCGCCGCCGCGATCGACGGCGTGGGCTTGATGCACACCCGGAACACGAGCGGCATGCCGTTCGTGATGCCGCCGTTGACGCCGCCGTTGTTGTTGGTCTCAGTCTTGACCACGCCGTCCTCCTGATAGAAGGCGTCGTTCGCGTGCGAGCCGCGCAGGGCCGCAAACGCAAAGCCCGCGCCGAATTCCACGCCCTTGACCGCCGGCACGCCGAACAGGATGGACGCGAGCCGGCCCTCGACCGTGTCCAGCATCGGGCTGCCGACGCCCGCGGGCAGGCCGACGGCCGCGCATTCGATCACGCCGCCGACCGAATCCTTCGCCTCGCGCGCCTCTTCGATGGCGGCGAGCATGGCGTCGAGCGCGCGGGGGTTGTTGACCGGATACTCCGCGTCCCGCAGGGTTTCGAGCTGCGTAACAGGGATGTCCACATCGTCGAACGGCATATCCTGGATCTGCGCGATCGACTGGATGTGCGAACCGACGGTCACGCCCTGCGTTTTGAGCCACAGCTTGCACAGCGCGCCCGCAAACACAAGCGGCGCGGTCAGCCGGCCGGAAAAATGGCCGCCGCCGCGCATGTCGCCCCAGCCCTTGTAGCGCACCATGCCGGTGTAGTCCGCGTGCCCCGGGCGGGGCTGCGCGGCGAGTGCGGCATAGTCGCCCGAGCGCTGGCTGGTATTCTGGATGAGCGCGCAGATGGGGGTGCCGGTGGTCCTGCCGTTGTAAATGCCGGACTGGATGACCGGCAGGTCGGCTTCTTTGCGCTGGGTGGACTGCTTGTTGCGGCCCGGCGCGCGGCGCTCCATCTCGCGCAGCACAAAGGCCTCGTCATAGGCGACGCCGGACGGGAATCCGTCGATCACCACGCCGATGCCGGCGCCGTGCGACTCGCCGAAAATGGATAGTTTGATGGCGTTACCCCAAGTGGAACCCATGGGCGGGGGACCTCCTTACAGTTTGAGAATGTATTCGTGCAGCTTTTCCGCCTCGATCGGGGTGATCTCGGCGCGGCCCGGCTCGCGGACCAGAATGAAGTTGACCACGCCGCCGAATTTCTTTTTGTCGCTCAAAAGCGCGCCGAAAATGGCCTCGCGGTCGTATTGCAGCTCGGTCGGCAGGCCGATGTGCTGCAAAAGCGCGACGAGCGGGGCGGTCAGGTCGGCGTTGCCCAGCAGGGCGGAGAGCCGCATCGCGGCCGCCATGCCGACGGCAACCGCCTGCCCGTGGGTCAGGTCGGTGTAATTGCCGAGCTTTTCCGCCGCGTGGCCGATCGTGTGGCCAAAGTTGAGGATCATGCGCAGGCCGGTGTCGTGCTCGTCGATCGCGACCACGTCGCGCTTGATCTTGACGCACTCATAGATGATGCGTTCGATATTCTCTTTATAATCCGGCCGGCCCACCATGTCAAGGATTTCTTTGTTGGCGATATAGCCGTATTTGACCACCTCGGCCATGCCGTCGGCAAAGGTGCCGTCCGGCAGGGTGGCGAGCACCGCGGGGTCGATCAGCACCAGCCGCGGCTGGTAAAACGCGCCGACCAGATTTTTGCCCTCCGGCAGGTCGACGCCCGTTTTGCCGCCGACCGAGGAATCCACCTGCGCGAGCAGGGTGGTCGGGATCTGGCAGAGCGACACGCCGCGCAGGAAGGTCGCCGCGGCAAAGCCGGTGATGTCGCCCACCACGCCGCCGCCCAGCGCGATGACCAGATCCTTGCGGGTCATGCCCGCGGCGAGCATGTCGTGGTAGATGCCCTCCACGGTCGAAAGACGCTTGTGCTCCTCGCCCGCGGGGATGACCGTGTGCGAGACCGGCAGGGGCAGCTGCCCCTCCAGTGCGTCCAGATACAGCGGCGCGACCGTCGAATCCGTGACGATATGCACGCGGCTGGGGGAGAAGGTATCCAGAATGGCCTTGCCCGCGCGGGCGGTCAGGCCGCTTTCGATCAGAATGTCGGACACGCCGTTCGCGCCCGTCAGGCTCAGGGTCTGCACTGCTGAAAACACTCCTTTGATGATAAACTTTGCGGATATGCGCCGCGCCGTCAGGCGCATAAAATTGGAAATGGCGCCATGCGCCATTCCCATAAAAAGCCGCGACATGTGCGTGGCTTTTTATACAAGAGCGAAGTAAAGTTTCACGCTGCGGAACTTTACGAAGCCTGAGACACAGCCGCGCGGATGCGCGGTGTGTCTCCCTCGATTGGGGCTGAACGCCCCAATCGAAATATTAAATTTCGCGGCCCACCGCCTGCGCCACCGCGCGCAGGGCCTGCATGGTCTCGTGGAA
>CALWJG010000127.1 GCA_944380945.1 uncultured Agathobaculum sp.
GGCGCTGTTTCAATCAAATCGAGTCAGGCGTTCTCCGCCGCGAACTTCTTCATAAAGTCGATCAGGTACTCGACGCCCTCGATCGGCATCGCGTTGTAGATGGACGCGCGCATGCCGCCGACCGAGCGGTGGCCCTTGAGGTTGGACATGCCGGCCGCCGCGGATTCCTTGGCGAACTTGGCGTCCAGCTCGTCGTTTCCGGTGCGGAAGGTGACGTTCATGTGGCTGCGCGAATCCGCACGCGCGACCGCCTTGTAGAAGTCCTGGCTGTCGAGGTAGTCATACAGCAGGGAAGAGCGCTTCGCGGCGCGCTCCTGCATCGCCTTGACGCCGCCCATCTGCTCGACCCACTCGAGCACGAGGCCGAGGACGTAGATGCCGTACGTGGGGGGCGTGTTGTACATGGACTCCTTGTCCGCCATGGTCTTCCAGTCCAGCATGACCGGGTACTTCTCCAGCGGGTAACCCCCCAGCAGGTCCTCGCGCACGATGACGACCGTCACGCCCGCAGGGCCCATGTTCTTCTGCGCGCCCGCGTAGATGACGCCGTACTTGGACACGTCCACCGGCCTCGACAGGATGTTGGACGACATATCCGCCACCAGCGGCACGCCCGCCGGGGTCTCGGGGTCGTACTGGTACTCGGTGCCGTAGATGGTGTTGTTCGCGCAGATGTAGAAGTAATCCGCGTCCGGACGGATGTCCAGCTCGCCCTGCGCCGGCACATGGTCGAAGTTGGTCTCCTTGGAGGTGAACGCAACGTGGATGTCGCCGAACTTGACCGCTTCCTTATATGCGTTGTTCGCAAAGTTGCCGGTGATGGCGTAATCCGCCTTGCCGGTCTTCATCAGGTTCATCGGGATGGCCGCGAACTGGGTCGTCGCGCCGCCCTGCAGGAACAGGACCTTGTAGTTCTCCGGGATGGAGAGCACGCGGCGCAGCGCCGCCTCGGTCTCCTTGATGATGCCGTCATATACCTTGGAGCGGTGACTCATCTCCATGACGGACATGCCGGAGCCCTTGTAGTTCAGCATTTCGGACGCACATCGCTCGAGGACGGGCACCGGAAGCATGGACGGGCCAGCGGAAAAATTGTAGATACGATTGTCAGCCATAGTGATAGTTACCTGCCTTTCAATAATCAGCGTGTGATCATCCCCATAGGGGAATGCAGTTTTCATTATAATATATGTGCCCGCGATTTACTACGTTAAAATATCATAAAAATCCGCCGATAAAAGACGAATGTATGCACATTATGGACAGACGCCGCCCGCGGTTTTGCCGCTTTTCGGGGCGATTTGGCCGTCTGCGGCGCGGGGAAGCAAAGTTGCAGCCCCCTGCGGGTTATGATATACTACAAACCATACTATTATAATAAAGGAAGGAGGCTGCCGCCATGCTCCGCCGCAAGCGCCCATCCCAGCGCGGCCAGCTGACCTACCGGCAGATCAACCGTCTGCTGCCGTTCACCGGCGCGCCGCTGTTCCACGCGCTGCAGCTGCTCGCCACCGGCGACTCCGCGCGCTTCCACATGCCCGGCCACAAGGGCGAGCCCCTGTTCCACACCTTTGCCGAGGTGTTTGCGATCGACTTCACCGAAACCTACGGCACGGGCAACCTCTATCTGGGCGACGGCCCCATCCGCGACGCCGAGGTCGCCGCGGCGCTCTATTTCGGCGCGGCCGACTGCTTTTTCCTCACCGGCGGGTCAACGCAGGGCATCATGGCCATGCTCGCCGCGGCGGTGGGCCGCGGCGGCAGCGTGCTGCTCGACCGCGAGTGCCACAAATCCGTGTGCCACGCCTGCGCGCTGCTGGACATCACGCCCTATTTCGTCTCGGCGCCGCTCCTCGAGCCGTTCGCGGTCTCGGGCGAGCTGCCGGCGCAGGCGGTCGAGCAGCAGCTGGTCGCCCATCCGGACATCCGGGCGGTGCTGGTCACCTCGCCGACCTATTACGGCGTGCGGCGCGCGCTGCCCGCGCTCGCCGACCTGTGCCGCGCGTTCGGCAAGCTGCTGCTGGTGGACGCCGCGCACGGCGCGCACTTCCCGGCGGTCGGCCTGCCCGCGCCCATCGCCGAGGGGGCGGATATGGCTGTGCTGTCCATGCACAAGACCCTGCCCTGTCTGGGGCAGGGGGCGGTGCTGCTGTCCGGCAAGGGGGTGGACCGGCGCGCGCTGCGCGAAAACACCGCGCTGTTCGGCACCTCCAGCCCCTCCTATCCGGTCATGGCGTCCATCGATCTGGCGCGCGCCTATACCGAGGGGCCGGGGCGCGACGCCTACCGCCGTTCGGCCGAGGCCTGCGCCGCGCTGCGGGAGTACATCGGCCGCCGCACGGGCTTTACCGCGCTGGATGAGACGCATTTCCCCGCGCTCGACCCCTGCCGCCTGACCGTGTGCACCGCGGGCACGGACGCCACCGGCCATCGGCTGGCGGATATGCTGTGGAGCGAATACGGCGTGGCCTGCGAGATGGCGGACGACCGAAACGCGGTGTTCATCCTGACCGGCGCGGACACGGGCGCGTCGCTCCACCGCCTGCGCCGCGGCCTGCGGCGCATCTCCGCCCGGCGGCACGAGACGCTCCCGCCCTCGGCGGCCGCGCCCTTCCCGCCCGCCGAGCGGGTCATGCGCGTGCGCGACGCGTGGTTTGCAAATACCGGCCGCGTCGAGCCCGCCGCGGCCGAGGGGCTGGTGTGCGCGCGGCCGGTCACGCCCTATCCGCCGGGCGTGCCGCTGCTCTGGCCGGGCGAGAAAATTACCCGCGCGCACATTGAACTTATCCGCGAAAGATGGTACAATGAGATCGGTGAGATCACCGTCGTGATCTCCTAAGCTGACCCAAGGGGGAATTTTGTTATGAAAATGGTACTTGCGATCATCAACTACGATGATGCTCAGGACGTGATCAATAACCTGATGAAGGCCGGTTTCCAGATCACCAAGCTGGCGACGACCGGCGGCTTCCTCAAGGCGGGCAACGTCACCATTCTGATCGGTCTGGACGAGTCCAAGCTGGATGAATGCTTTGACATCATCCGCGAGCACTCCTCCTCCCGCAAGCAGATCATCCCCACCACCGCCGAGCTCGGCATGGGCTTTTTCCCGTCCACGCCCGTTCAGGTCGATGTGGGCGGCGCGACCGTGTTCGTGCTCAACGTCGAGCGCTTTGAAAAGCTTTGATCTCGTTTGACCAGCTGCCGGGCAATGCCGCGCTGAAAAACAGCCTGCAAAACGCGCTCGCGGGCCGTTTTCCGCAGGCGGTGCTGCTCTCCGGCGATGACGCCGCCGGGCTGGAGGGGTGGTCCCTCACGCTTGCGGCGGGCATTTTATGCGAAAGCGCAGGCAGGCGCCCTTGTGGGGCCTGCCTGTCCTGCAGAAAGGCGGCGCAGGGCGTCCATCCGGACCTGACCGTGATCGACGAGGGCGAAAACGAGCTCAAGGTCGATCTGGCGCGCCGCATCAAGGCGGAAAACGCCATCATCCCCAACGACGGCCCGCGCCGCGTGACCGTCATCCGCCATGCGCACAATCTCAACCCCATGGCGCAGAACGCGCTGCTCAAAGAGCTGGAGGAGCCGCCGGCCTACGCCTTTTTCATCCTGACCGCCGAGCAGCCGGACGCGCTGCTGCAGACCGTGCGCTCCCGCTGCACACGGTTTGCGCTCGAGCCGCCGCAGCAGACGGCATCCGACGAGGAGGCCGCCGCCCTGCTCGCGCCCTATCTGGCCGCTGTGGCCGCCCGGCGCGAGGACCGCATGATGCTGGCCGCGCTCGCGCTGGAAAAGCCGCCGCGCCGCGCGCTGCTGGGCATTCTGGGCGTGCTGCAGGCCGCGCTGCGCGACGCGGTGTTCGCCGCCCGGGCGCTGCCCCAGCCGCCGCTTCAGCCGGCGCTGGCCGAGCAGACCCGCGCGCTCGCGCGGACCGTGCCGCCCGAGCGGCTGCTGGCGGTCTATGATTTCATCGACGAGCTGACAGACCGGGTCGCCCGCAACGCGGCGGCCGCCGCCGTCACCTGCGCGCTGACGAGCGACGTATACCGGCTCTGTTTTCAATGATACAGTAGGAGGAACCTGATTTGACCACCATTATTGGAGTCCGTTTCAAATTGGGCGGAAAAATGTACTATTTTGACCCGCAGGACGTCGAGGTCCAGGCGGGCACGGGCGTGATCGTGGAGACCGCGCGCGGGCTGGAATACGGCGAATGCGTGCAGGGCAACACCGATGTGCCCGAGCAGACCGTGGTCCAGCCGCTCAAGCGCATGATCCGCATCGCGACCGACGCGGACCGCAAAACCCTGGAGCGCAACAAAAAGCGCGCGGACGAGGCGTTCGTGATCTGCAAGCGCAAGATCGAGGAGCGCGGTCTGGAGATGAACCTCGTGACCGCGGAATGCACCTTTGACATGAACAAGATGCTGTTTTACTTCACCGCGGACGGGCGCGTGGATTTCCGCGAGCTGGTCAAGGATCTGGCGGGCGTGTTCCGCACGCGCATCGAGCTGCGGCAGATCGGCGTGCGCGACGAGGCCAAGATGATCGGCGGCCTGGGCACCTGCGGGCGCGAGCTGTGCTGCTGCTCGTATCTGGAGGACTTCCATCCTGTTTCGATCAACATGGCAAAGGATCAGAACCTGTCGCTCAACCCGGCCAAGATCTCGGGCGTGTGCGGCCGTCTGATGTGCTGCCTGAAATACGAGCACGAGGCGTATGCCGAGCTGCAGAAGGTCACGCCCAAGCAGGGCAGCGTGGTGGACACGCCCGAGGGGCGCGGCAAGGTGATCACCACCCAGATGCTGCGCGGCACCTGCAAGGTGCAGCTGGACGACAGCCCGGAGCATACGCTGACCGAGTTCCAGTGCGTTGACTGCTGCACAGTCAAGGGCGTGTGCCGCAACCGGCAGAATGCCGCCGCCATGGCGGAGGAGCGCCGCAAGCGCGAGGAGCAGGCTGCCGCCGAGCAGGCCGCCCGCGAGAAGCAGGGCGAGGCAGAGCCCGCGCCTGCGGACGGCGAGCCGCCGCAGGAGGGACAGGCTGCCGAGGGCGCGCCCGCGCCGCGCCGTCGCCGCCGCCGCGGCGGACGCCGCCGGCATAAATCCGCCGGCGCTTCCGGCGCCAATGCCGGAACGGCTGAGCACGCGCCGGCGCCACCGTCACAGGAGTGAGAAAATCATCCCCAAATTTGGGGATGATTTTTTTATGAAAAAAATTTTTTGAGATGGCGGGTTTAATGCGGTAATATCCATTAAATGCAAGAAATATCCTGAT